>NZ_JRWK01000007.1 GCF_001729965.1 Methanosphaera sp. WGK6
TGTGTTTATTTGTTCAAGTGTTACGCTTTTTGTAGCACATACTATACTCAACAAACCAACCACATCAACATAAATAGAAAATATTGCACAAAAGATATAATGAAATAATAATTTTTCATTGCATAATATAAATTTTATTAGAAAAAATAATTTTTTTATCATATTAGAATAGCTATAATAGTAGCTTTTGAATGTTTTGAAAATTTAAAAAATAAAAATTTTTTGGGTATTGTGGTGGTTATTTTATTTTAATACATTTTTTAATAAGTTTTTTTTATATAGTGTTGTTTGTAAATATGAATAAAGTTGTTTATATAATACTTAAGGATTTTTTGTAGGATATTTAAAAAAACACATTGGTACATAAATAGGTGATTTATTTTGATAAATTGTATTTTTATTACCTTTTTGTATTATATGTTATAATGTTAATCTTCATTTTTATTTACAATATTATTGTAATAGCCATTGAAAATGTTATCATTAATACTGTTTCAAGTATTGCTTGGACATTATCTTTTGTTCTTTGTTTCATATTTTAAACACCATTCGTGTTTTTGAGTTTTTATGTTAAGTCTTTATAGATATTTTTTTTTATTGGTATATATTCAGATAGGAGTGATGACTATATACCCATACCCCTAGGGGTATAATAAATAATATGAAAGTAATAGTATATAAAGGTTTTAGAAAAATAATACATTTAATACAAAAATTATTTAAAAATAGTAAAATTAATTTACATACTTTTAGACCAATAAGTATTTAAAAAAAAAAATACTTAACTTAACTAACTCTTTACTAATGAAAGACTTATATAATTAAAAAAATAAACTATATCTTATATCATATAATAAGGATAAGATAACATGAAAAAAATGGGATTCGGAATGATGAGATTACCTCTAACAAATAAAGAGGATCCAACAAAAATAGACCAAAAACAAGTAAATAAAATGGTAGATGCATTTATGGAAAATGGATACACATACTTTGATACTGCATATCCTTACCATAATGGTGCAAGTGAAGTAGCACTAAAAAAAGCAGTAGTTGAAAGATACCCAAGAGACTCATTTGTAATAGCAGATAAATTACCCATATTTGCACTAACAAAAAAAGAAGATATGGAACCAATATTTAATGAACAACTAAAAAGATGTGGAGTAGACTACTTCGATTACTACTTAGTACATAATGTAAGTAGAGCATCCGAAAAAGGATTTGTAGATATTGATTCATTTGAATTTGTAGAACAAAAGAAGGCTGAAGGAAAAGTAAAAAATATTGGATTTTCATTACATGATGATGCAGAATATATGGAAAAAGTACTAGAAAATCATCCAGATATAGACTTCGTACAATTACAATTAAACTACCTTGACTGGGAAAGTCCACAGATAGAATCAAGAAAAATATACGAAGTAGCTAAAAAATATGACATACCTGTTGTAGTTATGGAAGCATTAAAAGGTGGATTTCTTGCAAATATACCAGAAGAAGCAGATGAACTAATCAAAGAATACGACTATAACACAGATAAAATAGAGCTAGCACTAAAATTTTTAGCAAACCTAGATAATGTTTTCATGATACTAAGTGGAGCAAGTACTATTGAACAAATGAATGAAAACATAAATTACATGGAAAATATGACTCCAATGAAAGATGAGGAATACACACTTCTTGAACAAGTATCCAAAATAATACAAAATGATATCACAGTATCATGTACTCAATGTAAGTATTGTGTAGAAGAATGTCCAGTAAAAATTAACATACCTGAAATATTTGATTTATATAATAAAGAGAAAAAATTAGAATATCAAGGATACACTGCAATAGGAAACTACATTATAAACTATGCAAAGGAAGGTCATCCAATGGCAAGTGCATGTATTGAATGTGGAGCATGTATACCTAAATGTCCTCAACACATTGACATACCCACAGTAATGAAATATGCTAAAACAACTATTGAAAAACCATTATATGGCTTCTAAGATAATGTATATATAATATAAAAATAAAATATTTATATATATAATATTTAGGAAAAAATAAAAGGTGATAACATGGATAAAGAAGCATTTGATAAAGAAAATATATTTGGACAAGGTGAACCTAACGATGCATTTGCACAATTCTTCATAGGACAATCATACCTAAATCCACTAGTAAACCCAGAAGAAACAAGTGTATTTCTAGCAAATGTAACCTTTGAACCAGGATGTAGAAATAACTGGCATATTCACAAAGCAACAAATGGTGGGGGACAACTTCTCATATGTACAGCAGGAGAAGGATGGTACCAAGAAGAAGGTAAAAAAGCACAAAGTCTAAAACCAGGAGATGTTGTAACAATACCTGCAAATGTAAAACACTGGCATGGAGCAAAAAAAGATTCATGGTTTAGTCATATTGCAGTAGAAGTACCTGGAGAAAATACTGAAAATGAATGGCTAGAAGAAGTTAGTGATGAAGAATACCTTAACTTATAAAAAAGGAAATAATTTAATATGATAAGTAGTGTCCTGTTACACTACTTTCATTATTAATAATATCATCAAGCACACCACAAGCTACAATTTCACCACCATCAACACCACCACCAGGACCCATATCAATAATATAATCAGCATTTTTTATAAGGTCCAAATCATGTTCTATGATAATTACAGTTGCACCATTATCAATAAGTTTTTGGAATATATTTATTAATAATTTAACATCAAGTGGATGTAATCCTATACTTGGTTCATCAAATATGAAAAGGGTATTATATTGTTTTCGACCAATGTCTGAAGCTAGTTTAAGTCTTTGTGCCTCACCACCCGATAATGCTGGTGTATCCTCACCGAGTGTAAGATAGCCTAGACCTAGATTTGATAATATTTGTAACTTATTTCTTATCTTAGATTCCCCACTAAAAACATCGATTGCCTCATCAATTGTTAGTGCTAGAACATCTTTTATTGAATAATTTTTATATTTAACTACATCTACTTTATCAGAGTATCTTAGCCCATTACATGCAGGACATATTATTTCTACATCTGGTAAGAATTGTACATCCATACTAATTTGGCCTGTACCATTACATTTATCACATCTTAGTTTACCTGTATTATATGAGTAATCTTTTAGATTATATTCATGTTGTTTTGATTCATCTAGACTTGCATATAGTTTTCTTAGATTTGTTAGAATTCCACTATATGTTACTAGTGTACTTCGCACATTTTTCCCGATTGGTGTTGCATCAATTAAGTTAATTTTTTCAATACCACACGTATCTATACTTTTAACATGACTTGGTAGTGGTGTGTTATCTATTGTATTTTTTATTGCTGGATATAATCCTTCAAGAATACTTGTTGTTTTCCCACTACCTGAAACTCCTGTGATTACTGTCATTCTTCCTTTTGGAATTTCCATTGTTATTGGTTTTACTGTGTGTATATTATCTGTGGATATTTTTATAGAACCCTTTTCAAATAGATCTTCTTTTAATGTTTTATTTCTAACTATTACATCTTCTGTTTTATTTAGATATTTTCCTATTTGTGAGTTATTGTTTTCTATAATTTCAGGTATTGTTCCCTGTGCTATTATGTTTCCACCACCTGCTCCTGATTTTGGTCCTATTTCTATCATGTAATCTGCGGTTTCTAGTATCTGTGTATCATGATCTACTAGTATTACTGAGTTTCCATCTTCTATTAATTGTTTTAGTAGTTTTATTAGCCCATCTACATTTGCTGGGTGAAGTCCTATTGATGGTTCGTCTAGAACATATAGTACTCCTGTTGTATGATTTCTCACTGTTCTTGCTAGTTGTACTCTTTGTAGTTCTCCTGTGGATAGTGTGGAGCTTGGCCTGTCTAGTGATATATATCCTAGTCCCAAGTTTAGTAGTGCATTTGCATTATCCATGAATTCTTCTTCAATTTGATTTGCTATTTCTCGTACATCAGAAGGTAGTTTGTTTATTGTTTTTGGTAACCATTCTACTACTTCTTCTAGTGTCATTTTAGTTGTATTTTCTAGATTTATACCTCCAAGTAGTGTGGAGTTTGCCCTCTTGTTAAGTCGAGACCCATTACATTCATCACATGTTTTTGTTGTTAGGAATTTGTTAATTTTCTTTAGTCCCTTCTCTGATTTTGCATTACTTAGTGCTATTTTTACTGCATCTATTGCATTTCTGTATTTGAAGTTTAGCTCGAATACTTTTCCATTTGCTGGAATTACCACATCTTTTGCTACTTCTTCTCCATAGAATATTATATCTTTTTCTTCATCTGTTAGGTCCTTGTAGGGTATGTCTATTCGTACTCCTAATTCTTTTGCCACATAGAACATGGATGATAGTCCCATCATATTCCATGCATTTACTGCTCCTTCTTCTAGTGTTTTGGTTTCATCAGGTACTAGTGTTGTTAAGTCCACGTCTCTCATTAGTCCTGTTCCTGAACATTTTGGACATGCTCCATCACTGTTAAATGCATATTCTTCTGCACTTAATCCCATGAATTCTTCATTACATTCAGGGCATTTGAGTGGTATTTCTAGTGCTATATTTATTGATGCATCTAGTTTATGTCCATTTGAGCAGATATAATTTCCACATCTAGAGTACAGTAGTCTTAGTGAGTTTAGTAGTTCTGTGGATGTTCCAAATGTACTTCTTATTCCAGGTATGTTTGGTCTTTGATGTAGTGCTAGTGCTGCTGGTACATGTTCTATTGAGTCTATTTTTGCTTTTTCACTTTGTGTGATTCTTCGTCTAGTATATGTTGATAGTGCTTCAAGGTATCTTCTTGATCCTTCTGCATATAATACTCCTAGTGCTAGTGATGATTTTCCACTTCCTGATACTCCAGCTATTGCAACTATTTTTCCTAATGGAATGTTTACATCTATGTTTTTTAGGTTATGTACTCTTGCACCTTTTATTATTATTGTGTCATTGAACATTTTTTCTAAACTCTTATTTATTTATCTTGATTATAGTTTCTGTAATAGATTATATAAAAGAATTATAATTTGAGTTCAAAATGTTTTATAAAAAAAATGGAAATATTTAGAGTAATTCTATTTACTCATAATAGGGTGATTATGTCCAAGTGTATGGTCTAAATTCACTTGGTGGAATGTACATTACTTCTGCAAGGTCTTCTTTTAGTAGCATTTCATTAAGATTTTTATTACCTATTATTACTACTCCTAGTGTTCGGTTATATTTATCTTTACCTTTAGAATCATCTACATCAATACTTACTTGTTTATTTAAGCATAGTTTTTTAACAAAGTTTTTTGCTGATTTATATCCTTGTTGTCCACGTTCTGGTGTGTTTACTCCAACAAGTCTTATTTTATCTCCACTAGCAAGGTAAATTGTATCTCCATCTACTACTTTTATACATGTACTTGTTATTTCTTTTGAACATGTTGTGTCATTATATTTATTTAAAATATCTTGTGTTGACATGCTATCATAGTAGTTGTCTGTGATATCATTTGTAAATCCAGTACCTTGATAGTATGAAGCATTTACTGTAGATAGTAGTCCTACACATAATGATAGAACTAGGATTACTGTCCTTACATTATGAAATTTTAATTTCAATTGAATCAATCCTTTTAATTTTTTATTAGTTAATTAATTATGATTATGTGTTTAAAAATTTATATATTTTTTAAATAAATGTTGTGTATTTTTAAGGTAGATGTATTGAAATAGAATTGATTAATTTAAAGATGTATAAAAAAAAATATCATTAAGAAATTGGTTGTGAAATTTGTTTAGGAGGTTAAGTTATAACAGTAATGTATCCTCGATATTGCAGAAGCTATTCCACCAATGACTGTTATTATAATTAATATAACTGTTATTATCCCCATTAATGATGTATTGTATAATATCATTATGATTAATGGAATTCCTATTGCTAGAAGTCCTGTGTATTTTCCTGTGAAATCATAGGTTATTGTATTACTATTTTTAGAATATTTCTTCATATACTTTGATGTTAACATGAATTCTATAAAAAATAGAATATTGAATATTAAAAACCATAATGGAATAACATTTATAATTACTAATGGAATATAAGCAGATGTCATGAATATAATATCAGCTATTACATCAAGATTTGTACCTTTTTGTGTTACATTCCCTGTTTTTCGGGCAATATGTCCATCTACCATGTCTGTTATTGTGATTATTATAAAGAATATTATGGGAATAAATAGTGTTTTATTGTGTGTTAGTGTATCATAGAGTACTGATGTAAATATTATGGATAGTATTATCCTTGATATGGATAATGTGTTTGGAATGTGTTGTATTGTATTTTCATTCATTGTTATTATCCTTACTTATTCTTTTTTTAGTAAGTGCCACATGTGCCATACTGATTTTCTATTCATCTTGGATATTGCTTGTTGTGTTGGTATTTCCATTGGACATATGTCTTCACATATCATTGATTTTACACAGCCATTGTAGAAGTTTTTCTTGTATTCTTTTTCTATTTTCTTTCTATGTTTTTCATTTTGTTCTTGGAATGCTAGTTTTGCTGATGATACAGCGACAGGTGTTCCCTTGAATGATTTATCACTAAAGTAGTTTGGACATCCTTCCATGCATATTCCACACATTAAGCATAGACTCATTTCATACTGGAATTGAACATCTCCTACTTTTGCATCACTTTCTATCCATTGACTCATGTCTTTCATTGTTTCATATAGTTTACTTCTATCTACTTTTAAGTCTTCTATTACCTTGAATTTGGATAGTGGTTCTATGGTGATTTTATGGAAGTGTTTTGTCATTACTTCTTCATCTACAAATGTTTTACATGCAAGTTTTGGCCATCCATTTATTAGCATTGCACATGCTCCACATAATCCTTGTAGACAACTGCATGACCATTTTATTGGTTGTATTTCTTTGCCATTTATGTCTTTTATTTCTTCTTGATTGTTTATTTTTTCAAGAAGTGTTGTTACTGGTATTTTTAGGTTGCCTGTGTATTCTATTTGTTGTGTGTATTTTTTTCCAGTTTTATCTTGTCTTTTTATTGTGATCACTAGTTTTTCCATTGACTTACACCTCCATGTCATCTATTTCTTTAAAGGATACTTTGATTTGTGTTTTTTCTAGTTTTATGATTGTTGTTTTCTTGTAGTTTTCATCATCTGTTTCTGGGTATTCTATTCTTTGGTGTGATCCTCTGCTTTCTTTTCTGTTTAGTGCTCCAAGTATCATTGTTTTTGCTAGTTGTATGAGTAAGGGTAGTCTTTGGTACTCATAATAATTTCCACTATCTGATTTTTTGGAAATTTCATATATATTATCCAGTTGTATTAATGCTTCTTCAAGTTCTTCTTTATTTCTATAGATTCCCATTGATTTATTCATAATGTTTGCTAATATTTCTTCTATTTTGTAGGACTTGTATTCATTATTATTGAGTCTTTGCCACATGTTATATTTTTCTTGTTCTTTATCTAGTACAACTTTTCCTATTTTTTCTTGTTGTTCTTGACTTATTTTATCACTAATTTTTGTTTCATTGATTGCCTCTTGTGCTGCTATCCATCCACCATGTATTGCTCCTAGAAGTGAATTTCCACCTAAACGATTTGCTCCATGATACTGTGATGAACATTCTCCTGCAGCATATACTCTTTTTATGTTTGTTTTATGATTTTCATCAGTACTTATTCCACCCATGAAGTAGTGTACTCCTGGATATACAGGTATTGGTTCATTTTTAGGATTTATTCCACGGTACTGCATACATACATCATACACTTCATCAAGTTTTACTTCTACTGTCTCACTAGGCAAGTGTGTTATATCTAGATATACATGATTTTCACCTAATTCATGACATACCTTGTAGATACTTCTTGATACTACATCTCTTGGCATTAGTGCTCCAAATTCTGGATACCATTCTTCCATGAAATACCATTGCCTGCCATCTCTTTCTATGTATAAACGTCCACCTTCACCACGGGCAGCTTCTGTAATAAGCATTTTTTTTACGGGTGTGTCTATTGTTGTTGGATGGTATTGTATCATTTCCATGTTCGATAATTCTATTCCTTGTGTGAATAGTTTGGCTGTTGTGCATCCATCATTATGTGTAGAACCTGATGTTTTTCCAAATATCTTGTTTAATCCACCACTTGCTATAATTACACTATCACCATAAAATTCTTTTATTTCATCTGTATCTTCATTTATAACAATGACTCCAATACATTCATTTTCTTCTGTGAGAATTAGTGAAAGAAATCTCCATCCAATATATCTAGTTATTTTTCCTTCTGCTTCTTTTCTACGACATAGTGTGGTTAGTGCTGTTACTATTTGTTTTCCTGTTTTTGCACCAGCATATGCTGTTCGCATCTTTTTTTGTCCACCAAAGTATCTTACATCAATATTTCCATTTTCATCTCTTGTGAAACTTGTACCAATATTACCTAGCCATCGGACTATATCTGGTGCATCTGTTGTTAATTTCTTTACAGCTTTAGGATTATTAATGTGATTTCCACCTTTTATTGTGTCAATATAATGCTGTTGTGTTGAATCATCTTGTCCTTTTGTATTTAATGCTGCATTTATTCCACCCATAGCCATTACCGATTGTGTTCTTTCTGATTGTGCTGGAGATATGAGAATTGCATTTGCATCATATTCTGTTGTTTTAACTGCAGCAGTTAATCCTGCAAGTCCAGATCCAATTATAATTATTGTCTTCATTTATACAAATCCTCTTTATAGTATATAAAATATTGTTTCAGCTAGTATTCCTATTATAAATAGAATACATAACAAGATATTTATAGTTCTTTGAGCTTTTTTAAAATCATTTTTTCCAGTTAAAAATCCAAATGACATGAGTAAACGTGGAAATGCTACTCTTAGATGTAATGCTATTGCAATAAATAATAAGTTATCTACCACATAATGATTGAATAATATGCTAAATACATATATCCCATTTACTGGTGCTGCTGAATAGTTTCTTACATGAAGTAATACTAGTACTACTATTGCGATTCCAGTTAGTATTTCTTGTCTTGGACTACGTTTAGCTTCAGGAATTGTTCTTATTTTTCTTTGCTTGATTTTATCCTTAAGGAATAAATATAAACTTATAATTACATGAATACTAAGAACTATAAATAGTCTTCTTCCCATTATCACAAAATTAGGTGAATGGTTTATTAATCCTAATAAGTATAGTATAGATGAACCACCATGGTCAATTAGTATTAATAAAACAATGAGTATAAGAATACTATTTAGTTTTCTCAGTGAGAAATTTCTCAAGTCTATTAGTTTCTTTAAATCCACAAATTTCACCCAGTAACTTAAAAAAAAAATTTCTTTATAATTATACCTATTTTTCTTAAAACTAAATATTAAATCTATGTTGAAATACCCATAAAATACACTATTTTTAAAATAAATTTAAAATACTCGAAATTATGGCAAAATTATTTAAAAGAATTATATTTCATAATAATATAAAATATTATTTAAAATATAAAATAAATAAAATAATAATCTTATTTCATTATATAACATGATTTAACAATGTTAAAAAACAAGACATCCATATTGAAAAAACACTACAACTGAACAAAAAAAATATAGATAGCTATTAGTATTTTAAACTAGAAAAATATTGATCAAGATCATGAATTTAATTTAGTTAAATGAAATAATAAAAAATATATTTCATTATTCTATCCAAAAATAAACACAAACACAATATAAATAAGATCCAATAAAAACAAGAGGTTAACCAATGAAAAAAAATAGATGTTGTAGCTGCTATAATAAACAAAGATGGAAAAATACTAGCCACACAAAGAGGTTACGGTGAATTCAAAGGCCTATGGGAATTTCCAGGAGGCAAAATAGAAAAAGAAGAAACAAAAGAAGAAGCATTAATTAGAGAAATAAAAGAAGAACTAAATGCAGATATAGAAATCAATAAATTCGCACTTGATATAGAATGGCAATACCCAGAATTTTACCTCTACATGTCCTGCTATGAATGTACATTAAAAGGAAATATAGAACTACTAGAACACATGAATGCTACATGGTTAACTAAAGAAGAATTAGACTCTGTTGAATGGATAGAAGCAGATATACAAATAATAGACTACCTAAAAGAAATATCTAATGGAGTAATACAATGAACCCTGAAATAAGTATTATAAAGGGTGCTAAAAAAGCATTTATTGATGAACATTATCCTATTTATGATAATAAACCAGAATTAATACTTAATAATAAAGACCATAAAGTTCTAAACTCCATAAAAGATGAATTAAATAATTGTGATGAATTCTATATAAGTGTGGCATTTATCACATTAAGTGGAATAACACCACTACTTGAAGACCTTAAAGAATTAGAATACAGAGGAATACAAGGAAAAATATTAACTACAGACTATCTTAATTTTTCAGAACCTGCAGCACTAAAAAAACTTAATAACTTCCAAAATATTGAAGTTAAAATATATTCACAACAAAAAGAAGGATTTCATACAAAAGGATACATATTCAGAAATAAAGACATATACAGAGGTATTGTGGGAAGTTCTAATCTTACAATGAATGCATTAACTATTAATAAGGAATGGAATATTGGATTTACATCACTAAATCAAGGAGAAATAATACAAGATATATGTCATGAACTTGATGAATTATGGAAAAAAGCAGATAACTTAGATGATGTTATTGAGGAATACACAAAAAATTATGAGAAAAATAAGTTTAAAGACTTCCAAAAATCATTAGAACATGTTGAACAGACAACAGAAGAACTTATTCCAAATTCCATGCAACAGGAATTCATAGAAAATCTCAGAGAATTAATGAAAAAAGGAGAAAAAAGAGCACTTCTCGTATCAGCAACAGGTACTGGTAAAACATATGCATCAGCATTTGCAGTTAAAGATGCACATCCTAAGAAATTTCTATTTCTAGTTCACCGTGAACAAATTGCTAAACAAGCAATAAAATCATATAAACAAATATTTAAAGATGAAAAAGAAAAATTTGGTCTTCTAAGTGGAACATCGAAAGAAACTGATAAAGATTATCTTTTCTCAACAGTCCAAAGTATGTCAAAAGAAGAAACATACACCCACTTTAAACCAGATACATTTGATTATATTATTATTGATGAAGTTCACAGAGCCGGAGCAACAAGTTATACTAAATTACTTGACTATTTTAAACCTAAATTCTGTCTAGGAATGAGTGCTTCACCTGATAGAACTGATTCATTTAATATTTATGAATTATTTGATTATAATGTTCCACTTGACATTAGACTTCAAGATGCATTAGATAAAGATCTTCTTTGTCCCTTCCACTACTTTGGAATTCATGATATAAAAGTAGATGGTAAAGTTTTAGAGGATAATAGTGATTTTAGATTTCTAGTATCAGAGGACCGTGTAAATTATATTCTTAAGAATTCCGAGTATTATGGTTATTCTGGAGATAGATTAAAATCATTAATATTTTGTAGTACTAAAAAGGAAGCTCATACTCTTGCTGAATCATTTAATAAAAAAGGTCATCCAAGTATTGCTCTTACAGGTGATAACTCACAAAAAGAAAGAGAAGAAGCTATAATCAGATTAACAGATGATACAATTAAAGATAATTTAGAGTATATTTTTACTGTTGATATATTTAATGAAGGTGTAGATATTCCTGAAGTTAACCAAGTTATTCTTCTTAGACCTACTGAATCATCTATCATATTTATCCAACAGTTAGGTAGAGGTCTTCGTAAATTTAATAATAAAGAATACGTTGTTATAATTGACTTTATTGGAAATTATAAACAGAATTACTTGATTCCTATTGCATTATCTGGAGATATGAGTCATGATAAGGATAATCTTCGTAAATATTTAATGGAAGGAACTAAAATAATTCCAGGTCAATCATCAATTAGTTTTGACAGAATTTCTAAGAAGAAAATTTATGAATCTATTAATAATACAAATTTTTCTAGAATAGCTTTGTTTAAGGAACATTATCAGAAACTTAAATATCGGTTAGGACATGTTCCGTACTTGGTTGATTTTTATAGAAATAAGGAATTAGATCCTTCATTGATTTTAAGTCATTCTAAGTTTAAGTGTTATTATTCTTTTCTTAAACATGTGGATAAAGAGTATAATGGTTTTTTATCTGATGATGAAATTAGAAGTCTTGAATTTGTTACTAGTAATTTTAGTAATGGTAAACGACCACATGAATTATTAATACTTAAATTACTAATTAAACATGGCTATTTCAGTATAGCTTTACTTGAAAATGAATTGAAAAAAGCCCCCTATCGTATTAAAGAGGATTATAAATCAATTATTCATTGTTTTAGGATGTTTAACTTAAATTTCTTTGTTAAAAAAGATGTGGATTATTATAGTAATGTTAAATTCTTTGAATTTGATAATTCATTATTAGAGCATGAAAAACATTTACGAAATGAGAAATTTATGATTTCAGATGAATTTAAATCTTTTTTAGATTCAGATACATATAAGTATCTTTTAGATGATGTTCTTGATTTTGGTTTAGATAAGTATTTGGATAATTATATGCAGACTGATAGTGTAAATCTTAATTTATATAGTAAATATTCTAGAAAAGATGTTTGTAGACTTCTTAATTGGAGTCATGATGATAGTTCTACAATGTATGGTTATCAAGCAAAACATGATACTTGTCCTATATTTGTAACATTGAAGAAAACTGAAGATATATCTGAAAGTACAAAATATAAAGAGACTTTTGAATCAAGATATATTTTTAGTTGGATGACACGTAGTAAACGTACATTAAAAAGTAAAGAAATTCTTGATATCACGCAAAATGAAAATTTAAGAATGCATTTATTTGTTAAGAAAAGTGATGATGCTGATGGTAATGAGTTCTATTATCTAGGACAAGTAAATCATGATGATGGATATGAAACTACAATTAAAAATGATAAAGGTACTTTATCACCAATTGTTAATTTCAAGTTAAGTTTACATCATCCTGTGAAGGAAGAATTGTATAATTATTTAAATGAAGATATTGGTTAATTATATTTTTCAAAATATTTTTATATTAAAAAATTCTGATTATTATGTATGAAAATAAGGGGTTAATTTTCGTGGAATTTTTTCATATTTTTGAGTCCCTAGAAAAATACTTCGTTATAGACATATATTACGAAGTAAAAATAGCTATTTTATAGCTAAAAATAATACAAACATAAGAGAAAAGTATTAACAAATAAAATGAAGAGAGTAATTAAAAATGAAACAAATAGAAATATCAGATGACACATATGAAATGCTAATTGAACTTAAAGAAAAAAATGAAACAATAGAAGAAATAATAGGAAAACTATTAGACCAATATTATGAAGATATAAATGAACGAAAAAACAACAGTATAATCGATGATGAATACGAAGATGATGAATATCTCTAATACTAACCTCCACTAAATCCAATTTTTTATATACAATACTAAAATTACTAAAATACCCGAAAATCAACAACTACACCTATATCAACTTAACCCATTTTCATATTTTAACATGGTTTCTAAAAATAATAATCCAAAAAAAATATAATCCTCCTTGAAAAACAAATTATTTATATTTGAATTGATATACTATGACCATAAAACTAATGGAGTTACCACATGAATGAGCATCTCGACGAAAATACAATAAAAGGAGCCCTTAAAAAACAACAAGCCGAAAACTGTGTGAAAATAGATCCAGATATAGGCACTATTCAATGTAACATCTGTGGTTATGAATCAGAATTTGAATTTCTACACTATGGAAAATCTAATCGTCGTAATGAAAAATGTCCCGTATGTAATACATTCCAAAGAACACGATTACTATGGTACTATCTTGAAAAATATACTGATGTTTTTGAAAGAGACAATCTAAAAATATTAAATAACTCCCCACAAAACAAAATATATCATCTTTTCAAAGAAAAATATGGAGATAACTATATTGCATCAGATATTGAAGAAAGAGAATGTGTAGATGAAGTCATTGACATACAAAACATTCCTTACGAAGATAACACATTTGATTTAATAATTAGTTCACATGTACTTGAACACGTACCTGATGACAAAAAAGCAATGAGAGAATTTTATAGAGTTCTAAAACCAAATGGAATGGTTATAATTCTAATTCCATCATTATATTCTTTAACAAAAACATTTGAGCTACCTCAAATAAATACACCGACATTAAAAGAAAGATATAATAAACAACATGATCATCTTAGATATTACAGTGTAGATAATCTTTTTAAAGACTTAGAAGATATTGGATTTACAACACTACGTAAAAACTATGTGCCAGGTAAGAAAAATCCTGAAGATATGAAAAAACATGCATTATCTGCAGATCCATTATTTGTTGGAGTTAAAAAAATTAACAAAGAAAACAAAACAAAATTATCAACTATAAACAAAGAAACTAACTCCAATAATTATTGTACTATTTGTGATAAAGAAGTAACATTTAAAAATAATCCAGATTTAGATAAAATATGTCCCAACTGTAATTCAAATAGTGATGAACGTTTAGTCTATGAAAAAATAAAAAATGATTTAAAACAAAATCCAGCAACACTCTACATTAATCCTGAAAAAGTAGATAATCCTATACAACAATTTAATATTGAAAAAAAGGAAGATATATCAGATAACACATTACATTTACTAAAATCATTCAAAAATAACTCACTAGATATTATAATATTATTACATGTACTCGATAAATCAGAGGATGATAAAAAAATTATAAAAGAATTATATAGAATTCTTAAACCTAATGGAAAGTTACTGCTAAAAGAAAATATGGATTTAGAATTAACCTCTAAAATAGATGAAGATTTTTTAAATACTCCTAAATTAAGAAGATTATTTAATGGAAATGAAAATGCAATTAGATGTTATGGTATTGACTTAATTCATATTTTAGAATTTATGGAATTTGAAATAGAATATGATGACCCTGAAAAACAAAAAAATAATATCAAATTAAAAAACAGATTAACCAAAGACCCCTTAATCATATGCACCAAAAATTAACCATGACACCTATATCAAATTATGAAAAAACCATATTTTAGATAAATCATGCGAAAAACAAGAAAAGTATTATAAAAAATTGAAATAAATAAAAAAAGATAAATTAAGGATTATTCAGTATAACTACTTGAACTTCCAGAACTAGTAGCTACACTACTACTAGAACCACTATGTGCTCCACCACTTGAACTTCCACCAGAGTTACCACTAGATTCAGTATTAGAATCACTACTTGAACTTCCAGAATTGGAATTATCAGAACTACTTGATGATGAAGAAGATTTTTTACTACTTGATGAAGATTTTTTAGTGGATGTTTGTGTTGTATCAGCAATCGTTGTATTATTAGTTTCATTTAGTGTTGTGTTATTAGTTATGTTTAAATCTGTTGTATTGTTAGTTTCATTACTTGTATTTGAACCTAGTAATCCACCAGCTACTACTCCTATTATTACAACAAGAACTGCAGCTATACCAATCATGGTATACATTGCATTTTCACGCATTGATTTTTTCCTCCTTAAAATTTATATTTTAATAATTATTAGTTTTTTGGTTATAATATTTATCTCTTGCTTTTATCATTGCATTAACATTAGCTTCTGGTGTCATTGGTGGTACTGAACAACTAGAACATATTATCTCAACACCTTTTTCTAGTGCTGTTGTTACCTCATCTTTTACGGTTTCTGTTGTTCCTTGTAGTAATGCTTTGTTTGTTGAGATATTTCCACATATTTTTGTGTTTGAATTTAATTCTTTTCTTGTTTTTGTAATATAGTTTATATCTACAACATCTTCTATACTTATTGCATCATAATTACATGTTAGCATATCAGGTATGATTGGATTTGTATTTCCACATACATGGAGTATTGTTTTTGATTTTATGCTATCTGCTAGAATTTCTAGTTCTGGTTTTACTAGTTTTTTAAATATTTCTGGATTTAGTAAATCTGATGAGGAGCTTGGTTCACATATACAAATTGCATCTACTTTATAAGAATTTAGTAGTGCTATGAATTCTTCTAATGCTTCTGTTACTATGCTTATTGCATCTTCTACTTCAAAATAATCCTTTTTAACATATTTTAGTAGATTTTCTATTCCTAGTAGTTGTCCTAGTAGTGTAAATGGTCCTACAACCCCTATTATTAGTGGTACATCAGGATAGTTTTCTTTGATTCTTATAATTGATTCTTCAAGTACTCCTACTCTACTAGTTTGTAGAAAATCACATGGTACATGTATATCAGATGGTCTATTAAATGGTGTTTTAACAACTTCAGGTGTATGTTCATTTTCTCTAAGATCAATTTCACATCCAAAAGCTTCAGCTTCAATTGTCATATCAAAAGGTAAATTTATCCCCTCAATTTCTGACACTACATATGGTGCTACTGCAAGTTTAACCATTTTATCAGAATCTATATGTGCTTCTGGAAAATTACTATTAAATCTTTCACGATACTCCATAAGAGTTATTGTTGTTACTGGTACTACTGGAGTCTTCTCCACATATCTACCCTCAAGACAATTTATAAAATTTTCTCTAAGATTTATATTATCACCTAAACCATATTATTTTTATATTAAAGTATATGTTTATCAACATATTAAAAGAATTAGTTAAATTATTATATATTTAGATAAAATTTAAAAAAATAAGATAGGAATAAAAGAATATCATTTTATTCCATTTAGAAGTTTAAAACTTATTTTGTTACAGTTAATGTTGCTTTTGCTTCTGCTCTGTTGTATATTCCACTTGAGAATACTGATGTTAATGTGTAAGTTTTTGCACTCATTTTAGCAGGTAGTGTGTATGTTACTTTAGCCACACCATCAGTTACTGTACCATATAGTACATTTCCATTATTATCTCTTAGTGTTTTACCATTGAGTTTAAATACAACTTTTCCACCAGTTACTGTGATGTCATCAGTTAGTTTAACTGTGAATGTTACAGTTTCACCAGCCTTTGCAGTTACTGAATCAACAGTTGCTTTTGCTTCACGTTTTGTAACAGTAAATGTTGTGTTACTTCTGGAACTTCCAAGATCACCATATCCACCATATACTGCGGTGATTACTGAACTTGTTTTTGCCCAGCCTGATAGTACTGTTATATTTTCTACAACGTATTTACCACCTTTTACTGTTGCATAGATTACGTTTCCTTCTGCATCTCTGAGTGTTTTACCATTTACTTTGAATACTACTTTACCGTTTGTTATAGCGTTGTTTTCACTGTCAGTTACTGTAGCTGTTAGTGTTATTATATCACCAATATGTGCTGTTACTGGGTCAACTTTGATTGTTGTTGGTAATTTTGTTATTACTAGTTTTGCTGTTGTGTTTTTTGAAGCATAAGTACTGTTTCCATTGTATGTTGCAGTTATTGTTGTATCTTCCATGTGGTTTGATACATAGTTGTATGTTGCTATTCCATCATTTACTGTAGCTGTACTTATAATATTACCTTTTGCATCAGTGAATATTATTTCTCCTTCTGTAAATGCTTTACCACCTAGATCTGTAAGTTTTGCTGTTATTGTAACTTCTTTATTTACAAATCCTGTAATATCATTCATTGTTAATATAACTGGTAATATGTTAGGTGTGTTACTACTTATAGTAATACCAGTATGTTCTACTGCATTATTACCACTTATATCATAAGCTAGGATGTAGTTATTAGATACTGTGTTTGAAGTATTTTGTGCTACTGATACAACTGGTGTTTCACCATTATATGCATTTACTATAATATTATTGTATCTTATATTGTTTCCTGCTCCTTGTAATGTAATTGCAGTTACTGGGTTATCACTAGTTAGTGTTAAGTTGTTATAGTATAGGTATGATGTTGTTGTACCTACTTTTGTTGTTGTGTGAAGTATAGTTACATTATCTCCACTTACATTAATATTGTTGTATTGGAAACCATTATTGTATGAGAATATTGGACTTCCAATGATTGTTGCTACATTTTTACCAGTTTGTGTTACATTATTGTATTTGAAGTAGATGTTGCTTGTTTTAGCATCTATGAGTATTGATGTGTTTTCTGCATTTGCATTTATTGTGGAGTTAAGTATTTCCATTACTCCCTCTACACTTGTTGTTCTGTTACGTCCTGTGTAGTCTACTACTACAACATTTGTACCTGTTACATTTATTGCAGAATTGGATATTGATAGGTAGTTCATTGATGTGTTATTATTGTATTGTGCAGTTATTGCTGTTACATTATCCCCTGTAACTTTTATTGTTGAATTTACTACATATAGATTTACTTGTATATTACTTGTTAAATTAAGTGAAATTGCTTCTTTGTTTACATTATCTATATTAATTCCAATGAGATTACTTTCTTTTACTGTGTAAGTTCCAATTAATTTGAATGTTCCATTGTATATTGTGTAGTTTCCTGTGTTGATGAATTTAATTGCTTTTCCATTAAATATGAAGTCTACACCATAGAGATTGGATCCTAGTGCAAGTATGGATATGTTTTCATCACCAATATATACTCCATCTTCATTAAAGTATGTGGAGTATGTTTCATTTGTTACTACACCTATTTTTGGTATGTTTCTTTCTATTGTGTTTTCTGTACTTGTTTCATCTTGAATTATTGCTTCATTTCCTCCGAGAAGTCCATTGTTTGCATAGAATGTGTTGTTTATGATTGTGTTTTTTGATGAGTTTTCAAGTGATACTGCGTATGTTGAAGTTGTGTTTGCTGATATGTTCATGATTTTATTATCATTTGAGTTAATTAATACTATATCAGTATTGTTTGAGATGAATTTTGAATTTGTTGAGTTTATTAATGAATTTGTTGTGTTAATTAATTTTACTGCGGGACCATTTACTATTGTTATTACATTTCTATTGTTTACTGTTATATTATCACTGTTTTGTAGGATTATTCCTACTGTTGTAGGTTTTATTACATCATATGAATTGTTTAATGTTTCATTAGTTAATCCTGTGATGGTTATTGTGTTTGTTGCTATTATTGTGTCTTTTCCTACTATTGCTATACCTGTTGTGTGGTTACCATTACCTGTGAGTGTGTTACTTGTTATGTTTAATCCACTTATTGGACTTGTTGGGCTGCTACTGTATGCTTCAATAAGATATACGGAGTTTGCATTTGCTGTTACTTTGTTTGATATGAATTTATTACCAGATACATCTACTGTACCATATACACTTACTAGTAATCCATATGCATAGTTTGTTGCATTTATATTTATTGTGTTTGATTGTATTGTATTGCTTGTTGAAGTTCCATAGCCTATTTGAATACCTGCTGCATAGTTTTTAGAGTTCATGTTTATTGTGTTTGATTGTATTGTGTTAGCTGATGTGTTTTCTCCTATATTTATACCATAACCATATTCTGGAGAGTTTATTGTTATATTGTTATTTGTTACTTTATTGTTATTTGCAGTTGTTTTTGTGGATCCTTGTACTGTTATTGCTTCAATTGTACCATAACCCCATTGTGAGGTTGATGTTGTTGAGTTTACAATTATTGTATTGTTTACTATTGTATTATCATTGGATAATACTACTATTGCTGCAAGGTTTGCTATTGATGGATCTACCCCATATTTTATGTCTGATGCTGGTGCATTTGTTGTTATGTTTGTTGTTTGTACTGTGTTTGTATTACCTGTTATGTATATTTCCTGAGATATATTATTTGTAGTGTTACGATTTATTGATACATTAGCTACTATGTTTTTATTTGATTCAAGTATTATTGCATGGTCATTGGAATTACTATTATTAATAGTCATGTTTGTTATTTTTACAGATGCATTATTTGTTGCTTTTATTGTTGAATTAAGAAGTACTGCTTCTACTCCATTTACATTTATGATTATGTTGTTGAATGTGAAGTTTTTATTATTGAATGTTCCAAGTAAGTTTATTTTTGAATAATTACTTATTTTATTTAATAAAACTCCATTTTCATCAAAGAAGTTAGAGTATGTTTCATCAGTTATATTGTATTGTGAACCTGCTTCTGGTCTGTTGTTTTCTACTGTATTTCCACTGACGATGATTAATGTATCTTCTCCAGCTAGTGTTGGTGTTGTTAAGTAGTTACCTGTTACTATGTTGTTTGTTGTATCTATTTTTATTGTGTAATCAGATGTACTTTGAATTATATTATCTGATATGTTAAGACCAGTAGCTTTTGTTACTGTTACTGCTCCATTAATAGTGTTATTTGTAATATTTGATTCTTTTGCATTAGCATTATTTACAATTATACCACCAACAGTGTTGTTAGTCATGTTTACTAATCCTTGTACTGTTACATTTGCTGTGATAGTGTTACCTACAAATGTGGTGTTATTTGCTAATGTTGCTATTCTTGCTGTGTTATTTTCTACGTATGCATTTACTCCAACTGTAAATGGTCCATTATTTACTGTGTTATTAATGTATGTTGAATTTGGTAATGCTCCACTAAATCCACAACCATTGTTAAATGTGTTGTTGATAAATGTAACACTACCTGAGACACCTTGTCCCCATTGCATTGTAACTCCAACACCTGAATAATAGAATGTGTTATTTGCTACTGTATTGTTATATCCTGTTAAACCTAGACAGTAACAGATTCCAGCAACTGTTGTTGGACCATATACTTTATTGTTAGTTATATTGTTGTTTGAGTTTATTTTTGTACCTGTAGGTATTGCTATGTTAACATTGTATGTTGTAAGATACATGAGGTTTCCTACACTACCTTCTCCAATTATTGTACAATTATCGATAGTACAGTAATCAGCCCATGCTAGTACAAATGAACTACTTCCACCATTATTTCTTGTTCGAATATAACTGTTTTTGAGTGTTATGTATGTTGCATTATTTCTTATTGAAGTTTGACCTACTCCACTTCCTACTCTTTGATCTTCTACTACTGCAGATATATTATCTAATACTACGTGATTTGCACCACTTATCCATAATTGGGTGTTGTGTAGGTTTATTCCTGTTACATTAGAGTAGGAACCACCAGCTAATATTGAAAAGCTAGAACCGGGACTTTCTCCAAGTAAACTTCCTGCTGTTGTATTTAAGTCAATGTATGCATCATTAGTACTTGAAATTACATTTACAGGCTTGTTTATTACCATTGAAATATTTTCTGTTAATCCACTAATATTACCTTGAATATCAAGTGTATCCCCATCTTTTACTAAATCAGTTAGTGTCCAATTATTATTTTTATCAAAGTATTGAGTTACTGTTGAATTATTAATTATGTGTGTTTGAACATCATTTTTAATTGATTTAGTCTTTGTTATATCATTTGATGTTTTAGTTATTTCTTTTGTAGTTGACTCTACTGTATTAATATTACTGGAATCAGAAACAGCATTTGATACTGTAGCTGTACTTATATCAACAGTTGAATTAGTATCAGCCATATCAGCTGCATTTACTGCTGAAATTCCAATTATTAAAACTATAAGAGTCATTACAAATAAGATTGTCTTATTCTTTGACATATTTATAATTCCCTTGTTTATTTATAATATTCAAATAAATAATAAAAAAATTATAGTTTATTTGAATAATAATATTTTTATTTGAAAATTAATATAAATTTTATTATAAATTTTAGTTTAACGAGAAAATATGAACTTAAAAACAGATTATTATTTGATTTAAAAGATGAGAAAAGATTATAATATAAGAAAATAGTATTAAACTTGTTATATTAAATTAAATAAAATATAAGAAAGTGATGTCTTAAATCATCACTTCTAATTTACAAAAAAAGATTATAAGTTATTTTGTCACAGATAATATAGTACTGTTTTCTGCTCGGTTATATATGTTGTTTCCATATACACATTGAATTGTATAATTTTTTACAGTCATTGTTGTTGGAATTGTGTATTTTAATGTTGCTACACCATTTACTACTTGAACATATATTGGATTACCCGTAGTATCCCTTATTGTTTTACCATTAATTTTAAATACTACTTTTCCAGTTGATATTGTTGAATTATCAGTTATTTTAACAGAAAATGTTATTGTTTCACCAATTTTAGCAGTGATGGATTTGAATTCTAGTGATGTAGTACGTTTTGTAATATTTAATGTGTAATTTTGACTTCTAGCATGATTAAATTCATTATAACCACCATATACTGCAGATATTATAGTTCCTTGTTTTGACCAGGAAACGGGTACTATTATATTAAGTGCTGCTTTACCACCAGTTACATCTACTTGAATTATATTACCATCATTATCTCTGATTGATTTACCATTGATTTTAAATACTACTTTACCACCATTTACAATAGTTTTTCCATAAGTTATGGTGGCATCAATTGTAACAACACTTCCAATCATACCATTTACTGGTGCAATTAAAACTCGAGTGTAATCAGTAATTACTTCTGGTGATGGACCATTATCAATTATTATATTATTTGAACCCTTATCTATTACTGTTATATTTCCTACAGATTCATTTGATGTTAATAAGTTATCTTGTACTAATATGTTTGCAGTGTTACTTGTGAGTGTTATAGTGTAATTTAGAGGACTTATTATTGTATTATTAGTTATGGTCATTCCATTTATTTTCACATTTCTTTTACTAGCTAAAGTAAGTATTCCTGTAATATTATTTGATTTAATACTTATGTTTCCAATATTTCCTGTTGTTTCACTACCAGTGGATATATTTCCCCTAATAGTGTTATTTACTATTGTTACATTTTCATTGTAATAACCAGTGGATGCTGGTTGAATTATTATATTACCATTAATTGTGTTATTTGAAAATGTTATATTGGTTGCTTGAGCTGATCTTCTGATAGTTAAGTTATTCATTGTATTATTATATACAGATATTGTTCCTAGAGAATCTCCTGCTCTTGTTTCTACTGTATTAAGTGTATTGTTATAGTATGTTGTTCCATAGTTAATCATTGTTGTTCCAGTTACTGTGTTATTATATACTATACTTTTTACTGGAGCACTCATTGAACTACCATTTAATAATACATTGTTTCTAATAATATTATTTTGTGTAATTATTTGGTTTGTACCATCACCTTCTGTTCCAGTTCCACTACCATATTGTGCAATTATTCCTTGACCTCTATTATATTCAATTGTATTATTTTCAATAATATTATTTGAACCTACAATACAAATTCCATAACAAATTGCTAATGGTGATGATGGACCATATATTTTATTATTAGTAATATTATTATAGTCATTAGTTGATCTAAGATCAGGTATATCTACATTATATGTTGTAAGATATAATAGGTTACCTAGATTACCTGAACCAACAATAGTATTATTATCAAATGTACAGTGATGAGCCCATGCTCCTACTAGAGAACTATGTCCTCCATTATTTTCAGTGTAGAAGTAACAATTTTGTACTGTTATATATGATGAGTTTTCACGAATAGAACATACTCCTACTCCTCCCCCAACTACTTGTTTAATATCAAGAATTGTTAGATTTCGAAGTGTTACATTATTTGCATTTTTTACAAATATTTGTGTATTGTAGAAGTAAAGACCAGTTACATTTGTACCAGAACCTGCCTTAGATATTACAAATGAATCTCCCGGACTATCACCAAAGAAGTCAGATGATGTTGTGTTAAGAGATATGTTTGAATTATTAAGACTAGCTATTATGTTAACTGGTTTATTAATAACCATTGTATAATTATTTTCACTTGATGAGAAGAAATTTCCCCTAAAATCCAGTGTATCTCCTGCATTTACATTATTATTTAAATAACTACTTGTAAAGTAGTTGTTGAAAGTAGTATTTGTAATAATATGTGTTTGTACTTGAGAATCTGTTTTTAAAGTTGCTGCTGTTTTTGTTGAAAGTTTATTGTTGTCATTGCAACTTATCTTATTTTTATTTATATTATTAGTTGATGTTTCTTTAGTTACATCTATTGTTTCTATATTACTAGAATCATCAATAACTGTTTCTGTCTGTGTTATCTGTGAATTACTAACAGTTGTACTGTTAATATCCGATATATCTGTTGCATTTACTGCAGATAATCCTAATATTAAAACTACTAGAGCCATTAGAAACATTAATGTTCTTTTATTTGACATGTCATTAGCTCCTTATACTTGTTTAATATTCAAATAATCCATACAACATATATGTTTCATTTGAATAATAATATCTATGATGAAAATATAATATAAAATTTATTATAATTAAAGTTAAATAAGGATTATGAAGAAAGAAATAAGAAATGAAACTAATTTGATTGAATAAAATATTAAAAAAACATTAATTTAATTATAAATTATTTAAAAAAAGAATGATGAGAAGTTAATTCTCATCTTAAATTGATTTATTTTGTTATGGTTAATGTTGCATTTGATTCTGCTCTGTTGTATATTCCACTTGAGAATACTGATGTTATGGTATAAGTTTTTGCACTCATTTTAGCAGGTAGTGTGTATGTTACTTTTGCCACACCATCAGTTACTGTACCATATAGTACTTTTCCATTATCATCTCTGAGTGTTTTACCATTGAGTTTGAATACAACTTTTCCACCAGTTACTGTGATGTCATCAGTTAGTTTAACTGTGAATGTTACAGTTTCACCAGCTTTAGCAGTTACTGAATCAATAGTTGCTTTTGCTTCACGTTTTGTAACAGTGAATGTTGTGTTACTTCTGGAATTTTCAAAGTCACCATATCCACCATATACTGCGGTGATTACTGAACTTGTTTTTGCCCAGCCGGATAGTACTGTTATATTTTCTACAACATATTTACCATCTTTTACTGTTGCATATATAGTGTTACCCTCTGCATCTCTTAGTGTTTTACCATTTACTTTAAATATTACTTTACCGTTTGTAATAGCATTGTTTTCACTGTCAGTTATTGTAGCAGTTAATGTTATTACATCACCAATATGAGCGGTTACTGGGTCAACTTTGATAGTTGTTGGTAATCTTTTTATTACTAGTTTTGCTGTGGTGTTTTTAGTATCATAAACTCCATTTCCATTATATGTTACAGTTATTGTTGAATCCATAATGTGACTTGGCACATAATCTGTTGTTGCTACTCCATTATCTATTGTAGCTGTACCTATTACTTTACCATTTGCATCAGCAAATATCACAGTTCCATCTACATAGTTTTTACCACCAAGATCAGTGATTGTAGCTGTGATTGTGTTTACTTGATTTACAAATCCAGTTATATTATTAACTGTTAAGATTACTGGTAAATATGTTGGTGTATTACCTGTGATTGTAACACCTGTATGTTCTACTGCATTATCACCACAAATATCATAACTTACAAGATTATTAAATCTTACGTATGATGAATTGTTTGCTGCTGATATAATTGGAGTTTCACCATTGTATGTGTTTACAGTGATATTATTGTATGCTACGTAGTTGTAACGTCCATCTATTGTAATAGCTGTTGTTGGATTGTTACTTGTTAAGTTTATATTATTATAATAAATATAACTGCTTGTTGTACCAATTTTATTTACTGCATTGATTACGGTTATATTTTCTCCACTTGCAACTATTTTGTTGTATTGGAAACCATTTGAGTAACTAATTACTCCTTTATCAGATAATATTGTTACTGTATTTTTACCAGATTGTGCTACATTATTGTATCTGAAATATATTGTTGCTGAGTTTATATCATATACAATGGATGTATCATCAGCTGTAACATTAATATTAGAATATATTGTTTCCATTACACCAGTTACAGTACTTGTTGTAGCATTTCCTGTGTAATATACATAGGTAGCATTTTTACCAGTGACTGTTATATTTTCATATTGTACTGATATATAAACTTGTTGTGTAGCTGGTTTACGTTCGGATATTATTGCAGTTGCATTATCTCCAGTAACTGTTATGTTACCATATTTTAGATATATATTTACTTGTGCAGTATTATTTAAATCAGTTACTAATGCTGGTTTATCTACATTATTTATGTTGATTTTAGTTAAATTACTTGTTCCAGTTGCATTTCCTTCAAATGTAATTGTTCCATTATATATTGTGTAATTTGCTGCATTTCTTATATCAACTGATTTGTTAAAGATTAAATCTTTATTATGTAAATCTCCACCAATTGTTATGAAATCAAATGTAATTTCACGTAGTTTTGAGTTTTCATCGAAGTATGTGTTGTATGTATCATCTGTTAATAATCCTATAACAGGTGTGTTTGCTTCAATTACTACATTACTTGAGTTTTCAGATTTTACTGCATCATTTCCTCCAGTTACATTTCCTATGTTAATGTAGTTACTAGTTACATTTATTGTACTGGAATTTACTATATTTACACCAGTTCCTTTTGATGAAGACATAGTGTTAATTCTGAAAGTTACATTACTTGAATTTGTAACTGTTGCAATTTGTGAATTAACATCTGTTGTGTATTGATTTAAAGTTATTGAATAAATTTCTGTATTGTTTGCATTAGTTAATGAAATTGGTTCGCTTACTGTTCCATGTATAGTGTATGTTGCATTTCCAATAATAGTATTAGATACTCCTTCAAGTACTATACCATATGCATTTGAAGAGTTTACATTTTGAATATAGTATTTTTCAAATGAGTTATTTGTTATAGTTCCTGACCATTGTCCAGTTACATATGCCCCATATGCTGCTGTTGGTGCTATTGCTGTTGCATATCCTGCTATTGTATTATTTTTAGCTGGACCTGATAATTGCATTGCATATGCCATGAAATTACTTTCAGCTGTGAAGTAGGATAAGCTTGAAGCTGTGTTATCTGCTCGTACCATGTTTAATGCATAAGCATAGATATCTCCTGTAACATATACTCTTGTACTTCTTATTTCATTTCCATGTACTACTTCTGTAGCTACGGGTGATTGAATTTCTATACCATATACTGAGCCATAAGTTGTTCCATTTCCTTGGAATGTTACATTGATTCTTGAACTATTAATTAAGTTATTAGATGATCTTATTAATAATCCAATATTTTTTCCAAGTCCTACAGGATATCCTGACCAGTCCACATCAAGTGATGGGCCGGTTACATTAATTGTTGTTCCAGTTATTGTGTTTCCATCTGCATCTATTATTACTGCACGAACTGTATTTGTTGTGTTAACAATAATTTGAGAGTTAACTATTTTATTTCCTGTTGAATTTAAGAGTACTGCATATTCAGTTGTTGAATCAGTGTTGTTTATTATAATTCCATTTAATGATATTGTTGCATCATTGATTGTTATTATTGTTGAATTAACTAATTGTGCTTCTGTTTCATTGGTTACTAATACTTTGATATTATCAAAGATGAATGTTTTATTAATTATATTACCAGAAAGTAATATTTTACTTCCATTTGCTATTACACCATTTTTCATGGTTCCATCATTATTAAAGTATGTTGTATAATTTTCATTAGTTATTACTATTACATCAGATGATGGTAAGTTATTTTCAACAACATTGCTTGTTGATACATTTACTGCTAAATTACCATTAAGCATACCTGATAGTAATGTATTGTTAGTTATTGTGTTATTTGTATTACTTGTAGCTGCAACAACAGTGTAATCACGTGTTGTGTTTATTATATTTCCTGTTATTGTGTTATTATGTCCATTTATGGATATGTAATTATTCATTGTATTATTTATTACATTTGCATATCCTGTTAATCTTAATGCATAACCATATTGTGTGTTAGGTACATCGATTGTATTGTTAATTATTGTTGTATTGTATCCTACTGTTGTAGTGTAGAATGCGAATGATGGTGTGGTTGTTGTAAGCATTGTTGAAAGTAATGTGGATGGTTGTATGTTTATGAATTGGTTGTTTTCTATTAAGTGATTTATTGTAAGATTTAGTTTTGCAGATCTTGCTGCACTTACTTCATAAATACCTGTTGATTTATTAAATATATTTCCACGGATTGTTGCTTGTCCAAATCCTATGTATATATCACATTGATCGTTGTTTTCAAAAGTACAATTTTCAACTAATGTTTGTACATCATCAACATTGTATACAGTGTAATAGTCAAGTGTTCCTGTGTTCATTGCTACACCAGGACCAAATTTATATCCACTGCTTCCATCATATGCTTTACCATTACGGAATGTACAGTTGATTACACTTATGATTTTATCGTTAGTTACACTTCCCCAACGAGCATAGTTATCAGTGAATAATGAATTATATACATATGCTGTACCTTTGTTGTATATGATACCTGCATTTCCTGTACTGTCTGATTTACAGTTAGAGTCAAATACACTGTTATTTACTGTTAATGTTGCATCAGGACGGTTTCTTAATGCTGCACCTACACCACAGAAGTTTGAGTAGAAGTATACATTATCTACACTTAGTGTTGCATAGTTATCTATTGGTGCTAGTTTATAAGCAGCTAAGCTACTTCCACCTTTCACCCATCCTTTTTGGAAAGTCATGTTTGTAATGGTTATTTTTCCATTACCTTCTGTGATGTTCATGAACCAATTACCAGTTGCATTAACATAGCTTTTCCATACACTGGATGAGCCCCAATAAAACCCTGTTTCTTGAATAGTGTAATTTGCTTCACCATCAAAGACTGTTTTATTGATTCCAGAACCTATGAAGTTAATTGTGTTAGCTCCAGATACTGTTAAGTTAGTATTTCCAACTCCTTTATATACCCCTTCAGCAATGTGTATATTATATATACCACTATCAGTTGTTGAAGTAATTGCTTTTCCAATAGTTTTAAAAGGAGTAGTACTAGAACTACCATCGTTTTCATCAGATCCTGTTGAATCAGATACATAATAATCTACAGATTCACCTTCACTTTTAATTGTCTTAGTTGTTACTGTGTTCTTATTATCACTAACAGAAGTAGCAAGAGTATCTGAAGATAAACTATCAGATACACTACTTACACTAGATGTACTTACATCTGTACTATTACTTGATGTGTCCTCAGCAGAGAGTGCTGTGAGTCCAACAAGTAAGAATACTAGTGTTACTAATAAGAACATATGTTTTATATTCTTATGTTTCATTATTTTATATTCTCCAAAATAATTATATTAACTTCATAAAAATTATTCCATATTATAAAAACATTTTTAAGTTAAATATAAAAAAAATTACTAACATTTGTATATAAAGTTAACATAATATTCTATATCTTGAATAAGATATTTATAATTTGATATAATTTAAAATAAATTTGAATAATATAATAAAAATAATATAATAAAAATACAAATACAAAAAATAAATTTAATATTAATTAACATACATATCCCAAAAAATATATGAAAAAAAATCATATCATGATATTAAAAGAAAATACTAATTCAAATCATGAAAAAGAAAAAAAAATATGATGAGAATAATAAATATATCCCCATCATGTCAAAAAAAAGACTATTTTGTTACAGTTAATGTTGCATTTGCTTCTGCTCTATTATATATTCCACTTGAGAATACAGATGTTAATGTGTATGTTTTTGCACTCATTTTAGCAGGTAGTGTGTATGTTACTTTAGCTACACCATCTGTTACTGTACCATAGAGTACATTTCCATTATCATCTCTGAGTGTTTTACCATTGAGTTTAAATACAACTTTTCCACCAGTTACTGTGATGTTATCAGTTAGTTTAACTGTGAATGTTACAGTTTCACCAGCTTTAGTAGTTACTGAGTCAACAGTTGCTTTTACTTCACGTTTTGTAACAGTAAATGTTGTGTTAATTCTAGAACTTTCAAAGTCACCATATCCACCATATACTGCAGTGATTACTGAACTTGTTTTTGCCCAGCCTGATAGTACAGTTATATTTTCTACAACATATTTACCATCTTTTACTGTTGCATATATAGTGTTACCTTCAGCATCTCTTAGTGTTTTACCATTTACTTTAAATATTACTTTACCATTTGTAATAGCATTGTTTTCACTGTCAGTTATTGTAGCAGTTAGTGTTATTACATCACCAATATATGCTGTTACTGGGTCAACTTTGATAGTTGTTGGTAATCTTTTTATTACAATGTTAGCTGTGGTGTTTTTAGTATCATAAACTCCATTTCCAGTATATGTTACAGTTATTGTTGAATCCATAATGTGACTTGGCACATAATCTATTGTTGCTACACCATTATCTATTGTAGCAGTACCTATAACTTTACCATTTGCATTAGTGAATGTTACTAATCCTTCAACATTATTATTACCAGCCAAATCTGTAACTTTAGCTGTGATTGTATTTTCTTGGTTTACAAATCCTGTAATATCATTCATTGTTACTATAACTTGAACATACTCCGGAGTATTACCACTGATAGTTACACCAGGTATTGCTTCTACAGCAGCATTACCACATACATCATAAGCAGATATGTAATTATCAGTTACACGTGAATTATTTACTACTGAAACTACAGGTGTATTTTTGTTATATGTATTTATAGTAATATTATTCTGAGATACATAATTATTACGTCCATCAAGTGTAATAGCAGTTATTGGATTATTACTAGTTAAATTTATATTATTTCCTTGGAAATAACCAGAACGACTTCCTATTTTATTTGTAGCATAAATTACTGATACATTATCTCCATTTAATGAAACATTATTATAACTGAAACCACTATATTGATAATATAATGCATATTCGTTAGCTAATATTGTTATTACATTTTTACCAGATTGACTTACATTATTATAATCCAAACACATATCAACAGCATTTGCATTAAATACTATTGAATTATCTTCAGCTTGTACAGTTATATTTGATCTAGCTATTCTTAGTTGTCCACTTATAGTATTTCCTGTAACATTTCCAGTATAATAAACCACTGTCGCATTTTTACCTTTAAGTATTATGTTAGTTTGATATAAATAAACTGTATTTAATTGCGTGTCAGATTTACGTTCAGATATTACTGCTGTTACATTATCTCCTGTAACTGTAATTTTACTTCTATATATACAAATATTTGATTGTATGGTGTTATTTAAATCTGTGATTATTGCAGGTTTATTTACATTATTTATATTAGGTCCATCAATTGTGATTCCAGATATGTTTCCTCTAGCGATTATTGTTCCATTATATATTGTATAGTTTCCTGCATTTCTCATTTCAATAGTTTTATTGAATATTAAATCATGATTATATAAATCCCCACCAAGTACTAAGTATGTTACATTAATATTGTCTCTTATTACAGAATTTTCATCAAAGTATGTGTTGTACGTATCCTCTGTTAATAATCCTATAACAGGTGTATTTGCTTCAATTGTTACATCTGTTGAATTAGTACTTGTTACTGCATCATTTCCACAAGTGACATTTCCTATATTTAACTTATTTCCAGTTATATTTATATCACTAGAATTTACTATAACTACACCTTCACCATTATTAGAATACATACTAGTAGCATACATAGTTAAATTACGGGAATCAGTGATTAATGCAAACTGTGGATTTTCACAATGCATATACCTAGTTCCCCAGTAAATATAAGAATTGTTTGTATTAGTTAATGAATATATTATTCCATTATTTCCATAGAAATGTCCTTCATTCCAAGTATTACTAATATTTATATTAGATGCACATTCTATTACTATTCCATATCCATTTTCAGAATTTATATTTTGAACTATGTATTTATTAAATGTTGTGTTTGTTATAGTTCCTGACCATTGTCCTGTTACATATGCACCGTATGCATTTGTTGTTGCTGTTACTGTTGCATATCCACCAAATTCATTATTTTTAGCTGGTCCTGATAATTGTAGTGCGTATGCTGTGTTATTACTAGTTGCTGTGAAACGAGAGTTTGAGTCTGTGATTGTGTTATCTGCTCTTACTATGTTTAATGCATAAGCATACATATCTCCGGTAACTGTTACTCGAGTACTTGTTATTTCATTTCCAGTGACTGTTTTTGTTGCATCTGGTGATTGAATTTCTATACCATATACTGAGCCATAAGTTGTTCCATTTGCTTGTGTTTTAACAGTTATTGTTGAACTAGCTATTAGATTATTTGATGATCTTATTAATAGTCCAATATTTTTTCCAAGTCCAACTGGATATCCTGACCAGTCCACATCAAGAGAAGGACCAACTACATCAATTGTTGTTCCATTAATTGTGTTTTCATCTGCATCAATTACTAGTGCATGGATTGTATTTGTTGTGTTAACAATTATTTTGGATTTTGTTATTTTATTTTTTGTTGAATTTAAGAGTATTGCATAATCAAGTGTTGAATCTGTGTTATTTATTGTAACATCATTTAACATGATTGCTGCATTATTTCTTGTCATTATTGTTGAATTAATGAGTGTTGCATTGGTATTTTCACTAGTTACTAATAATTTAACATCATCAAAGATAAATTTCTTATTAATTATTTTACCTGAGAATATTACTTTATTTCCACTAATAATTGCACCATTTTTTATGGTACCATCATTATTAAAGTAATTTGCATAGTTTTCATTAGTTATTGTAATTATATCTGCTTTTGGTAAATTGTTTTCTACAGTGTTTTTTGTTGTGTTCATATCTACTGATAGGTCACCTTTTAGTACCTCTGTTATTAATGTGTTGTTTGTAACTGTGTTATTTAATCTACTGTTGGATGCTATGATTGTGTATTCTTTGTTTGTGTTTATGGTGTTTCCTGTTATCGTGTTATTGTTTCCTTCTACTGCTATGTAGTTGTTCATTGTGTTGTTTATTACATTTGCGTATCCTGTTAATCTTAGTCCATAACCATATCTTACATTTGGTACGTCGATTGTGTTGTTGATTATTGTTGTATTGTATCCTAGAGCTGTTGAGTAGAATGCGAATGATGGTGTGGTTGTTGTGAGCATTGTTGCAAGTAATGTGGATGGTTGCATGTTTATGAATTGGTTGTTTTCTATGAGGTGTGTTACTGTAAGGTTTACTTTTGCTGATCTTGCTGCACTTACTTCATAAATACCTGTTGATTTGTTAAATACATTTCCACGGATTGTTGCTTGTCCAAACCCTATATGTACATCACATTGTTGGTTGTTTTCAAATGTACAGTTTTCTACAAGTGTTTTTATACCTTCAACATCATATACTACAAAATAGTCAAGAGATCCTGTGTTCATATAGATTCCTGTTCCACTTTTAAATCCACTATTTCCATCATATGCAATACCATTACGGAATGTACAGTTAATTACGCTTAAGTCACGATCATTAGTTACACTTCCCCAACGAGCATAGTTATCAGTGAATAATGAATTATATACATATGCTGTACCATTGTTGTATATGATACCTGCATTTCCTGTACTGTCTGATTTACGGTTTGAATCAAATATACTGTTATTTACTGTTAATGTTGCTCCTGGACGGTTTCTTAATGCTGAACCTACACCACAGAAGTTGGAATAGAAATATACATTATCTACATTTAGTGTTGCATAGTTGTCTATAGGTGCTATTTTATAGAGTGATGTTGCACTTCCACCTTTTACCCATCCTTTCTGGAATGTCATGTTAGTAATTGTGATTTTTCCATTACCTTCTGTAATGTTCATAAACCAGTTACCTGTACCATTATCATAGTATCTCCAGACATCTGATGATCCCCATACGAAGTCTCCATATCTTATTGTATAATTTGCTTCACCGTCAAAGACTGTTTTATTAATGCCTGTTCTTATGAAGTTAATATGGTTATTTCCAGATACTGTTAGGTTAGTATTTCCTATGCCTTTATATACTCCTTCAGCAATGTGTATATTGTATACACCATTACTTGTGGTTGAATTAATTGCTTTTTCAATAGTTTTGAAAGCAGTATCCTCAGATTTACCTGTATTATCATCAGATCCTTTTGAATCAGATACATAGTAATTTACTGTTTCTTCTTCACTTTTAATTGTTTTAGTTGTTACTGTGTTCTTATTATCACTAGCAGAAGTAGCAAGAGTATCTGAAGATAAACTATCAGATACACTACTTACACTAGATGTACTTACATCAGTACTGTTACTTGATGTGTCAGCAGCAGAGAGTGCTGTAAGTCCAACAAGTAAGAATACTAGTGTTACTAATAAGAATACAGATTTAATATTCTTATTTTTCATTATATTCTCCAAAAAATGTTTTTTATAATATGAAAAAAATTAACTATACTATTATCCCTTATAAGTAATAAAAAAAAGAGGATTAAACAATAGGAAAATCCCATAAATACATGAAAACATCCCCATACACCTAAAACCCCCAATTACCACTAAAAAAGGGAAAACCAAAGTTAATCAAATTATATATATATATAGAAATATTTATAATTTGATGAAAAATAAAAGAAAATTGAATAATAACTATAAGTTAATACTTTAAAATAAATTTAAATTAATTAATAACTGTTTAATTTTGTAAGATAAAGTGAATTATTAAATTTAAATATAATCTTATTTAGAATAAAAATCATATATTACATATAGATATAATAAATTTCTTTAAATTTGGTGTTAATTAGATGATAAAAGTAGAAAATTTAACTAAGATTTATAAATTAAATAACAATAATCGAATTAAAGCATTAGATAATGTTTCCTTTGAAATTAATGATGGAGAAATATTTGGAATTATGGGTGTTAGTGGTTCTGGTAAATCAACACTCATGCGTATTTTAAGAGGTGTGGAGGAATTTGATGAGGGTACTATTACTGTAGATGATATTGTAATTACTCCAGAAAATTATTCCGAATATAAAAATGATTTAAAGGATAAAACTGCTATTCATCTTCAAAGATCATTTGGATTATGGTCTGAAACTGCAATAGAAAATGTTATTCATAAACTTGTTGGAATAAAAACAGGTGATGAAACAACAACAGATATTAATGAAGTTAAAGATGATTATTATGATGAAGCATTAGATATTCTGGATACTGTTGGTCTTAAGGAAAAAGCAGATCATTTTGCTCCTGTTCTTAGTGGTGGTGAAAAGCAAAGACTTGTTCTTGCAAGACAACTTGCTAAAAAGCCAGAAATACTTTTACTTGATGAACCTGCTACTATGAGTAGTCCTAAGAAGAGATTGGAAATTCTTAAAACTATTAAAAGAATTAATGAAAAATATAATACAACAGTTATTGTAGTATCACATCAACCTGAAATTCAGAAATTCTTATGTAGTAGAACAATGCTCTTATTTAATGGTAAAGTAGAGGAAGTTAATGATACTGAAACTATTATTGATAAATTTTTATCAAATGAAGAATCAATATATCCAATAGCCGATATGGATAGAAGTGAACCTATTATAAAAGTACGTAATTTAACTAAAGATTTCTACTTATACAAGGGAGGTCATGTTCTTACAATTAATGATATAAATTTTGATGTGAATAAAGGTGAAATATTATCAATAATTGGACCTACAGGGTCTGGAAAAACAGAAATTCTACGTATGATTGCAGGATTTGAACAACCAGATAGTGGTAGTATTGAAATACTAACTAATGATACATGGACTAAAATGGATGAATATGGTGAAAATCGTATGAATATCCGTAAAAATATGGGATTCATGCATCAAGAATTTGCATTAACACCACACACACCAATATTAGAACAAATAGGTTCAAAATTATCACCAAAAATGGATAATGTATATGAAAAAGCATTGAAAAAAGCTGATGAATTAGGATTAAGTAAGGAATCATTAGATATTATATATCAATTAACAGATCTTTCAAGAAATGATGCTATACTTAAATTACAAAAAGTTAATCTAGGACCCGAAGTTTTAGAATTATTATTCCCTACAATAGAACAAGATGAAATAATAAACTACTCTAAACCAGTATTTGAAGCACTTGACTTACCATTACCATTATTATCAAGACAATTTATTGAATTATCTGGTGGTCAAAAAGTAAGAGTAGCTATTGCAACAGTACTTGCATCAAATCCAGATATTTTAATACTTGACGAACCATTTGGAGATTTAGATCCTGTTACTTTACGAATTGTTGCTAATTCTCTTAAAAAAATTAATGAAGAATTAGGCACTACAATAATTCTAGTAAGTCATACTATGGAATTTGTAAAAGAAGTATCTACTAGATGTATACTTATTAATAAAGGAGAACTAGTAGCTGAAGGAGATCCGGAAATAGTAACAAATAAATTTATTGAATCAGAAGATATTGAATAATAGGAGTTAATATTATGTTTAATAAAATATTAGTACCAACAGATGGTTCCGAGTTATCTAAAAAAGCAGCAATTGAAGCTATAGACTTAGCAAAAAATCTTGATTCTACAATTGTTGTTACCCATATTATGGATCAAAAAGTACCTTTAGCTTATGAAGAACAAGAAGCAAGAGCAAATAAGTATATTAATGAAATTATTGATCTTGCAGTTGAAGAAGATGTTAAAGTAGAAAGTATGATTTTATTTGGAAGTCCAGAATTTGATATTGAAAAAGTTGCAAGAAAAAGTGAAGCGGATGTTATTGTAATGGGTTCACGTGGAACAGGACTTAAATCTAAATTATTAGGTAGTTTTACACAAGCTACACTAAAACATGTAGATTTACCAATAATTATTATTAAATAAACACCTACTTTACCCCTTTTTTATTAAATAATCATTTATTGCATTTATCATATAGTCCATAATATCTTTTATTGATTTTATATTAATATCATAAGATATTCCTGTAAATGTAGAAATTATTTCTTTAATTGGTTCTATTATATCCTTAAATTCTAATAGATTTGTCTGATATTCATCTATTAAATTAACAACCATACTTACCCATGCAATGTTTCTTGTTTCATTAATATAAGGATACAATAGACTAACATAATCTGTTTTAGTTATATTTGATGTTTTATTATAAAAGTCATCAAAGTCTATGTTAAATCTAGTTAATCTATTTATTACTGTTTTTTGATATTCTGTATTCATTGCAGTTTGATAGTATAATGCTTTTCTTGTTGCATCTTGAACTGATTTTGCTATCAGTTCACCTAGTTTTGAATGTTTTCCAGCATTTTCTATGTGATTTTTACTTGATTTATTTGAAACAATACATATTCCATCAGTTCCCGTCCCTGTTGCTATATGTGTAGAAAATTGACTTTCTAGTTTTAAATCTTCAAGTACACTTGTTTTTGCTTCTGTTACTGTTATTGATGCTGTTATTAATGCTCCAGGCTCAAGATTTGCATTTATTATTGTTATTACATTAATTGTTCCTATTGATGAATATTTATTATCATATTCATAGAATGATGCTGGATCACCTGCTTTTATACCATTTTTATCTGCTCCAGCAGTTACTATTGAAGTTACAGTTAATTTGTTAAATGTATATGTTGATATAGCATAGTTATCCATACATGCTGATGTAAATAGTCCTGTTGATTTTAATGGATTTAATTCTAATTTTTCCATACATTTTGATTGAAATGTTTTATAATCCATAGAAGCAATTTCATTATAATCACTTCCTTCCAATGTTTGATTAACAACATATTTCATATTTTCCTGATAACCACCATTAAGCCATGAAGATATCACTAAATTATTATTTACTTTAAATTTAATGATTAATGCTGCATCTCTTTTTATTAAATCAAATAAATCATTAGAATAAACTATTTCTGAATAAATATAAGTCATTGTAAATACCACCTGCAAAAGTAGTTAAAAAAAAGAATAATAATATTAATAGTCCTTAGCGGAGTCGAACCGCTGTCACAAGATCCAGAGTCTCGTAGGATTGCCACTACCCTAAAGGACTAACTAACATACAATATATTGTACTATATAAAAATCTAATGTTTATAATATTTAAATTTTTATTTGAATGAATGAAATCTATGCGAAAAATATGGAAAAATAAAGAGATTATAAAGAAAAAAACAAACAAAGATAATCAAATTTTATTAAAAATTGTTAAAAAATTTACCATTTTTACTAGAACTAACAAAAAATAAACACTTACTTAAAAAAAACTATAAATAGTATTGAAAAACATAATTAAATAACAATTAAAAAGAATAATAAAAAATTGTATATGGGAAAGAATATGAAAGAAAAAAGAGGACTATTAATTGGAAGAATGCAACCAGTTCATAAAGGACACATAAGTGTAATTCAAGAAACTCTAAAAGAAGTTGAAGAACTAATTATAGGAATAGGAAGTGCTGAAAAAAGCCATACACAATCAAACCCATTTACTGGTGGAGAAAGAGTACTTATGTTAACTAAGGCATTAAGAGAATATGATGTAGACCCATCACGTTACTACATTATTCCTCTAGAAGATATTTCCTGTAATTCATTATGGGTAGGCCATGTAAAAATGCTAACACCACCATTTTGCAAAGTATACTCTGGAAATAGCCTAGTACAACAACTATTTGAAGAAGGTGAAATACCATGCATACAACCATCATTATTTAATCGTACTGAATACTCCGGAACAGAAGTAAGAAAAAGAATATTAAATGATGATGACTGGCAATCATTAATTCCAGAATCCGTTGTGAAGGTTATTAATGAAATTAAAGGAGTTCAACGTATACAAAAACTAAATAAAAAAGAAATTAGTGAATTAATATAAAAAAAAGATATTATAAAAAAATAGAATGAGATGTTGAAAATGGGATTCATAAGAGATAGTATTCATGGAGATTTACATCTAACAGATTATGAATTAAAATTAATTGATACCGTTGAAATACAACGCCTAAGACGAATAAAACAACTAGGATTTACAAACCTAATATATCCCGGTGCTAATCACACCAGATTCGAACATTCCATAGGTACATTGTATTTAGCAAATAAATTAGGTACAATACTAGGATTAGATAATGAAATCCTTGAATTATTAAGAATTTGCGGATTATTACATGATATAGGTCATGCACCATTTTCACATGTATCAGAAAGAGCACTAAAAAAATCCCATGAAACAATAACCAAAGAAATTATTCTTAACTCACCAGTAACTGACATAATCAATGAAAAATTTGAACCAAAACTAATTACAAGCATTATAGATGGAAAAACAAAGTATGGTAAAATAATATCCGGTGATTTAGATGTAGACCGTATGGATTACCTTGCAAGAGACTCCTATTATACGGGTGTGGCATATGGTGTAATTGACACAGAAAGACTACTGTACTCATTAACATATGATGAAAACAACCTTGTTCTCACACAAAAAGGAGTTCAAGCTGCAGAATCAACACTACTTGCAAGATACTTCATGTATCCAACAGTATACCAACATCACACCACGCGAATTGTAAACAGTATGTTCAGAGTTTCACTAGAACACCTACTCAACAATAAAATAATAGAAGAAAAAGAGCTAAGATACCTTGATGACGGGGATTTAATCAATATAACACGAAATACTCCCGGACTACCACAAAAAACTATGCAAAACCTAGATACAAGACACTTATATAAGAAAGCAGATACAATTGAATTATCACAATTTGAAAATCCTGAAAAAATAGTGGAAATGGATAAAAAATACCTAACAGAAGCCGAAGAAACAATTGCAGCAAAATTAAACATCCCACCCGAAGAAGTTATAGTAGACATACCTGAAGAATTATCATTCAAGAAAATGAGCATACAAGTAAAAACCTATGACGGATTTCAACCATTGACAAAAGTATCTACAATTATAGACACACTAAAAAAAGCACAATATAACTATGCTGATCTAGCATTATTTTTATCCCCCGAAAATAGAGATAAAGCAAAAAATGCCAATATTAAACTAGAAGACCACATTACATTACCAACGTGATAAAAAATGAAAATAAAAAAGAAAATAAAAAAAGAACTTTCTAAAAAAGAATACCAGTCATTTATAAAAGAAGTAATAGACTATAATACTAAAAAAGGCAATATGCCACCACACATCATAGTAGATGATACCAAGATATATAAAAATGAATACATAGAAGCTATAGAAAATGTTAATAAATTTATTTTAGAAAATGGAAGACAACCAGAAACAGTGAGTATTTATGCTAAACGACGGAAGGATTAAATTTTTCTAAAATATACTCTTTTTTTAAAAAAAATATACCAAAAACTAGTTGATAAAAAAAAATAATATTAGAGGGGATTAATTACATATTAATTATATTTAATCTCTTGGATGATAATTTGGACTTTCATTAGTTATTGTAATATCATGAGGATGACTTTCAGACATTCCATTAGATGTAATATGCACTAATTCTGCCTTTTCATGCATTTCTTCAATAGATTTTGCTCCAACATAACCCATAGATGATTTTAAACCACCCATTAATTGATAAACTATTTGACTAGCTTCCCCTTTATATGGAACTACTCCTTCAATACCTTCAGGCACTAATTTTGTAGAATTCATATTACTTCCACCAGTTTGGAAGTATCTATCCTTACCAGCACCAACTCCACCAGTCATTGCACCTAAGGAACCCATTCCACGGTACTGTTTATATTTACGTCCATTTCTAATAGTCATTTCACCAGGAGATTCTGTTGTACCTGCTAGTAAACTACCAACCATAACAGCATTTGCTCCTACCGCTAATGCTTTTGCCACATCACCAGAATATCTAAGTCCACCATCAGCAATTACAGGAACATCATAATCTGCAGCTACATCTGCCACACTAGATACTGCACTAAGTTGAGGTACTCCTACTCCTGCAACAATTCTTGTAGTACATATAGATCCTGGACCAATACCTACTTTTATACCATTAATTTCTGCTTTTAATATGTCTTCAGCTGCTTTAGCTGTTGCAATATTACCTAATAAAATGTCAGATTCAACATTTTTATTCATTTCACGAACAGATTCTATGATATCACTTTTATGTCCATGAGCACTATCTATTGCTATAATATCTGCTCCAGCATCACTTAATGCCATTGCACGTTCCATATCAAAAGGTCCGCATGCTGCTGCTACAATATATCTTCCATTTTTATCTCGTACTGCACTTGGATATTTTTTACGTTCTAAAATATCTTTCATTGTTACAATACCTACAATTTGATCTTCGTCTGAAACAACAGGTAAACGTTCTACTTTATTTTCATATGCTAAATCTAATGCAGTTTCTGTATCAGTATCTTCTGAAATTGTTACTACATTATGAGTCATTGTTTCAGATATTTTACGATTTAGATTTTTACCACGTAATGGTTTTATATCTCTACGACTTATAATACCTACTACAATATTTTCATCATTAACTACAGGTAATCCGCTGATTCCTTCAATATCCATAATTTCTTTTGCATCAGCTACTGTTTCATCAGGAGATATTGTTATAACTTCTTTTACAGTTAATTCATTAGCAAATTTAACTTTTTTAACTTCTTTGACTTCTTGTTCTATTGTTAAATTTCTATGAATTACTCCAAGACCACCTTGTCTTGCTAAAGATATCGCCATTCTTGATTCTGTAACTGTATCCATAGCTGAACTTACTACAGGTATATTTAAATCATAATTAGTTGATACTTTAGTGTTAAGTGTAACATCTTTTGGTTCTATATTTGATAATCCTGGTTTTATAAGGAAATCATCAAATGTATAAGTATCTTCTGCTTTTGTTAATTTATCCATATATTTACTGCTCATATAATGCCCCTCATTTTTAAAACAAATTCTTAATGTTCAATTGACTAAAATAAAAAAAAGATAGGTTAATTTATTTAGTAATTTATTAGTATTATTTTTATTCAAGATAATAATTAAATGTTATCTTTTAATTGTTGTACCAATTCTTGATTTATGGTTCCAGTGTTTCTGTCACCACCACTACAAACACAGCCACGTACACCCATAATATCACAGTTAATTTCTTTAAGTAATGGTATATCTCCAGAATTAACTGACCCTGCTAGTGCTACTTTAAGCTTGTATTCATGTGCCTCATCAACAAAATTTTTTAGTTGTTCTTTGTTCAAGTGGTCAGTTAATCTATGCCCATCTTTTATATAAGTATCTAGCATTGCTAAATCACAACCACTATCATATGCTACTTTTGGTATAAATTCAGATTCTACTGAACCTATTTTATATGCATCAGCATATCCACATGCTACAACTGTTATAGTATCATCATATTCATTTATTGTTTTTACCACTGCATTCATTACTTCTACTGCTTCATCATAATTTTCTGGACCATATAATCCTACTTTAACATAGTTTGAACCTGCAGTAGCACAGCCTAGTGCTGCTAGAGATACTGTTCCTGGTTTGTATGGTACATCACCAATAGTGGTACTTACAATTATTTCATTATTTGCATATTCACTAATTTCTCTTATAACCCATGGAAAATTAGCTCCCAAAGAACCTTCTTTAGGGTTTTTAACATCAAGTATGTCTGCTCCACCCAATCTAGCTTCTTTTGCTTCTTCTAAATTAATTGCACTTACTAATAATTCCATTTAATCACCCATACTATTAACTTTAAATACTGTATGTTAAATAATTAGAAAACTTTTTCTAGAATACTTTTAATTCTTGAAGTAACTTATCTCTTTCTTTTTTAAGTTCTTCTATTTTTTCCTTGTTTTCATCATTATTTTCTTTTTCTAACATTGCAATTGTATTTGTTATTGCTTCAAGATTCAGTTCTAATGAATTATATACCATTATATCACATCTAGAAATCTTTGATGTTTCTTGTTACTGGTAATTCTCTTAACCAGCCAATATCACTTTGATATAGCATTCTAATATCTTCAATACCATATCTCATCATTGCTAGTCTTTCAATTCCAAGACCAAATGCTGCTACTTGTGTTTCAATTCCTAGTGGTTCAAGTACTTCTGGTCTAAACATTCCAGATCCTCCAAGTTCCATCCAACTTTTCTTTTCTGGTACGTATATTTCAGATTCAATTGAAAGATAGGTGTATGGGAAGTATGCTGGTCTAAATCTTACCTTAAATCCTAGTTTTCTATAGAATTCTTTTAAAATTCCAAGTAAGTTCTTAAAACTCATATCTTCACCTGCAACAATTCCTTCTACTTGATGAAATTCAGGTAAGTGTTTGTAATTTATAGTTTCTCGTCTGAATACTCTTCCTACTGAGAACATTTTAAGTGGTGGTTGATTTTCAGATAAATGTCTTACTGATAGCCCAGTTGTATGGGTTCTTAAAACCATTTGTTTTGCAATATCTTCATCCCATTTATAATTCCATCCAGTTGAACCTGTATTTCCACCATGTTCATGTTCTGCACGGGTTTGTTCTACTAATTCTTTATTTGGTAATTTTGCTTGTGATGGATTACTTACATAGAATGTATCTTGCATTTCACGTGCTGCATGATCTTGTGGTTGGAATAACATATCAAAATTCCAGAATGCTGATTCAAGAATTGTTCCTTTTGCTTCATCAAATCCCATGTCAATAAAGATACTTCTTATTTCTTCTATTGTTTGTTGTAATGGGTGTATTTTACCAGGGAAGTTTTTAGGTGCAGATGCATGAATATCATATCCTCTGTAATGTAGGTCTTTCCATGTGCCTTCTTTTAGTTGTTCATGGGTAAGTTGTGTTGCATCATTTTTAATTGTGAATCCTTTTTTGAGAATATCTGTTCCTTTTTGATTTAAATTAAAAGAGAATTCTTGTCTTGTTGTCTTATCAAATAATTCTTTTCGTTTCTTGAATTCTTTTCGTACATTATTAAATTCTTCAGGTATTGCTTCATTAAGAACTTCTTTATGTTCAAGTAAGTATTTTAAGAATTTAACTTGAGGTAGTTCAGATAAATCTGCAGATTTACCTTCATCAGTTATCATTAATTTTCCATTATTCATTTTTGCCCAATGATGACGCATTAATATACCAATAGAAAAATTCATTTGGGGTCTGGATACTTCAGCTTTTTCCATTACTTCATCCATTGTTACTTCAAGTTTACCTTCTTTTGAAAATTCTTGTAATGCTTGAAGTATTTTATGCTCAGGTAATCCATTTATAGCATAATCTATTCCTTCATCAGAAAGACTTATACTTTCTATAGCATTTTTATTTACTGTGATAATATCTTTACTTTCAAGCATCCCTGCAGCACTTGTAACTGCTTTTACAGGCATCTCTTCAACTTCAGCTATTTCTTCAGGTGTTAAATTAACATCCTTAGATAATGCATTTAATAATTTTTTTTCATAAACATGCAATTCATTAATTACTTGTTCTAACATGTACTATTATTCCTCCTTAAATATTTATAAACCACTTTGAGAATATTTATCAACTAACCCTACAAATAATGATGCTGCTGTAAAATCAGCTGTTGTTCCAGGATTATATTTTTTATTTCTTAAAAATATGTCAAAATCTTTTAATTTATCCAGTCTTTCTGTTGTACCAATTTCAGTATCTTTTAGTATTATTTGTGCTTTTTTAGATACTTTTTCTGCTATTTCTTCACCATATTTTCTATCAATTAATGTATCTGGCACATTAGCAAGTATATTTAGATATATTTCAAGTGTTACATCATTTCTTGAATATTCATCCATATACTTACAATATGTTGGATAACCATAATTTAAAATTACAGGTAATCCATTTGTTAGTTCATATGATATTTTATCATATTTTGATGACATGTCAAGCAAGTCATGAAGATTAACTTGATTTCTTCTTATTTCATCAATAGTATTTGTATTATTAACATCATATTCTGATGTTTTATTATCAATACCTCCTGCTTTAGAAAGACTAATTGCTTTTACTAATGCTATTGCATCCTCAGGTTCAGTATTTTTAATAATAATATCTAATGTTCCAGGTAAACTATTTATTGATTTTTCTTCAAGTAATGCTCCGAAAGTTGCAGCTAATGGAACAAGTAACATACTTATTCCAAGATTCGTATTTGTATTTACCAAATTTTGAGTATTTCTAACACAATTCAGTATACATTCCCCAATTGGAATTCTATGAAGCATATTTGGATAATATCTTGATCCATCATAAGCAGCAACATCAAGATTTTCTCGTATTGATGCACTACTTATTAAAAAATCTTCATAGGACATATCTTCAAAATCTTGTGTTCTATGAACATTACCTGGCTTGGGATATCCACTAACTTCTAATAATGTAGCTATTTCACCTAACCGGGCCACATCTTGACTAGTTAACATCATAAAGTCCACATATCTCCTAATGTATTATGATTAAGATAAAAGTTAAATAATTATAAGTATAAATTTTTCTTCTTAATAAAAAGAAAAGTAGTTAAATATATTACTAATAATTTATTGATAATTAAATTTATGTTTAAACTTAATTATTAATATTCTGTTAATTATGAAAAAAAATAGTAATTATAAAAAAATAAGGATAGGAATAGACTTATTCCATGTCTAATAACTGAGGAACAAAATAACTGATAATCATATCCGCTCCAGCACGCTTTATAGATAATAATGTTTCATATAATAAATCATCAGTAATATATCCCTTTTCTATACCTGCTTGTATCATAGAGTATTCTCCACTTACCTGATATGCTATTGTTGGCATTTTAAATGTTTGTTTTACTTCACGTAATACATCAAGATAAGCTAGTGCAGGTTTTACTATTATTGCATCAGTTCCTTCTTGAACATCTAATGCAACTTCTCTTATTGCTTCATTAAAGTTTGCAGGATCCATTTGATATGATTTACGATCACCAAAACTTGGTGTTGAATCTGCTGCATCCCTAAATGGAGCATAGTATGTAGATGCATATTTTGCTGCATAAGAAAAGATAGGAGTATTTATAAAACCATTATTATCCAATCCTTCACGTATTGCAGATACTCTTCCATCCATCATATCACTTGGTGCAATTACATCCACACCTGCTTGTGCATAACTTACTGCAATTTTTGATAAGTATTTTAATGTTTCATCATTTTGAACATATTCATCTTTAATAATTCCACAGTGCCCATGATTGGTGTATTCACACATACAAACATCTCCTAAAACTACTAGATTTGTTTGTTCTTTGAGTCCTCTAATTGTTTGTTGTATGATTCCATTAGAATCATATGCACTTGAACCAATTTCATCCTTATAATCTGGAATTCCAAATAATATTACTGATGTTAATCCATTATCTTCAAGTAATCCAGCAAAATCTATTGCATCATCCACAGAATATCTATATTGACCCGGCATTGTACTTATTTCTTCAGGTTGACCATCCTTTGCAGATTCTTTAATATATAATGGGTAAATAAAATCATCCATACTTATATTTGTTTCACGAAACATACTCCTAATTCTTTCATCTGTTCTCATTCTTCTCATTCTTGTTGTTGGAAACATTATAAATCCTCCATGATTATTATTTTTTTTAGTAAAAAAAACAATTTTAAAATTCTAATCTAATTTATATTAATTATTCTTAATAAAATCATTCAGCAATCTTTAAGACATAAGAAGTCATAGATTACTTTTGCTGCATTTATACTTGTTGAATCACCCAGTGTATTTGATGAAACTTCTACAACATCCAATCCTGCTGTTTCTTTAATTGCAAGTATTGAAATCATGTCTTCTAAATCTCTTGGTGTTATCCCACAAGGTGCTGGTGTTCCTACAGATGGAGCATATGCTGGATCTAATACATCAATATCTACTGTTATATAAATAGGTCCTTTGATATTTTCCAGTTCTTTTAAAATAGACTTCTTATTATCTTGAATATCATGACTTGTATAGTATTCAATATTTTCTTGTTGTTTAACATACTCATGTTCTTCATATTCTGCAGAACGTATCCCTAGTTGTATTATTTTCTTAGGATCTAATTCATGTATTCTTCTTAGAACTGTTGCATGAGAATATTTTTCATCAAGATATGTGTTACGCATATCAAAATGAGCATCAAAGTGTACAATTGTTAAATCATTGAAATAATCTTTATCATAGTCATAAATAGCTCCAAGAACACCATTAGTTATTGTATGTTCCCCACCCATAGCTATTGGAGTTAAACCTAATTCTAAAACAGAACATACTGTGTCTTTTACCATGATATTTGTTTTTTCATAATTTCCATTATTTACTTGAACATCCCCAATATCATAATTAAAACACTTTAATGACTTGTTAAATCTAAGATTATATGATTCAAAATCATATGATGCTTCACGTATTGCCTTAGGACCATTTCTTGATCCAGCAATATAACTTGTTGTACTGTCAAAAGGAATTCCCATTATTGCATAGCCTTGTTCAATTTCCTCATCTTCATTTAATTCTTGAGAAAAAGCAAATCTCATCATATTATCTGCATAAAAAAACATTTTAAATCATCTTTTTCAAAATTATCTATATAAATATTATCTTTTTTATTTTTAGTTTAATAAGTTTCTTTTTAAAAAAAGATATAAAAAAAGGTTAAAAATCAAATAATGTTGTTTGTTTCGATTTCTTCTTGGTACTTTTCTTATTGGATTTTGAAGATTTTTTATCAGTTATCATTACTTGTTTTTCTTTTTTAATTACAGGTTCCTTTATTGATTTTTCATTCTGTGATTGTTTAATATTTGACTGTTTTTTTACTGTTTTAGTTGTGTTTTTACTGATTTCATTTTTAGTTTCTTGCTTTACATCATGTGTTTCTTGATTTTTTATTGCTTCTTTTTCTTTTAATAATTTTTGTTTTTGAATTTCTTTTTCTTCTTGTTCTTGAAGTTTTTTAAGTTCTTTCATTCGTTTTTTCTCTATAGAAGCTGGTATTTTTCGAGATCTGAATAATTTTACATCATCATCTGTTAATTTAAAGTATTCTTTTAAGTCATATGCCCGTTCATTATCTTCAAATAGTACTTCATAGTAAGGTAATTGTTTTTCTAATTCTTTAGGAGATGTATGTAGTTTTAAACTCATTTTTCTTGTTACTTCTTCACGTAAGTTTTTATTTTTTCTTCCTTTTGCTAGTTTTGCATAGACTGTTGAATTTGTGTATCTCACAAATTTTTTATATGTTTCTTTTTTAGCATTAGCTACACCTCTACCCATAAATAGAAATGCATATTTCCAGTAAGTGTAGTTTTGTGTTTTGAATGTTCTACCTAAGTTTACATCAGCTAATGCAATCATTTCATAAGCTTCTGCTATTTCATTTGTTCGTTCATATTCTCTTGGAATATTTTCTGCTAATAATTCTATGAGAAATTGTGGTTGTGTATCTACACGCATAGCTTCTAGAATATGTTCTGTATTTTTACTTTTTAAAACTGTTCTTACTGTATCAAAAATATTTTGTTCATTATCTTTTTTAGATATTACAGATATACTATCCATAGTAATATTTTTAGTATTATCCACTATTGCTTCAAGACTAGTTATTGCTGAACGTAAATCACCATTACTTTGTTTACTTAGTAATTTAATTGCATCAGGATCATATTTAATATCTTCCCAAGAACATATTCTTTTTAATTGTGCATTTATTGTATTTGTATGTATTTTTGTAAATTTAATTACTTGACATTTATTTTTAATAGTTGTTAATCTTTTACTGTATGGATCATTTGCCATCATTATAAGTGGTTGTTTTGCATTTTCTATTGTTTCATTAATTGCACGTGCTCCCCCACTATCATCACGACCACTAATTCCATCTACTTCATCCATTATAAGTAATTTATAACCTGACTGGAATAGACTTTTTGTTTGAGAAGATTCACCAATACTACGTTTTAATACATCATATGAACGTTTATCACTAGCATTAAGTTCTATTGTTTCAGAAAAATATTCTTTTCCCACTAAATGTGCCATAGTTGTTTTTCCAATTCCAGGACTTCCCACCAATAATAATGGTTTCTGTGGAGTACCTTCTGACCATTTATTAGCCCATACTTCTATTTCTGCCTTTGGTTTGGCATTTCCAAGTACGTCACCTAATGATTTAGGTGCATATTTTTCTACCCATTTCAATTTTATGCATCCTATTTAACTATTAACTATTAAAAATTTACTCAATAACGCTTCTAATTGAAGTCGTGGATTAGATCCTTCCCTTATTCTATAATCACATTCACTCATATATTCCATTAATTTAACAAAACTTGTTTCTGAAATTATACCTTCTTTTGTCATTTGAGTTACTTCTTGATAGAATTGTGTTATTAAATCATCCCCACTAATTCCATCTACAACCATAATATCACGTAATAAATCACGTGCAGCCATAAAATCACGATTTAATGCTTTGTTAATTATTTTACGTACATCTTTTGGTTTTGCCCTACTTATTACATCATACACTGTATCTTCAGTTACTTTATTATCTATCGTTGTTGATGCTTGTAATATATTAATAGATCGTCTCATATCACCTTGAGTAAAGTACACTATATTTTCTAGTGCTGCTTGTTCTGCTTCAATTTCTTCTTGTTCAGCAATATATTTTAAACGTTTGATTATCTGTGCTGCTTTAATTGGAGCAAATCTGAATATTGCACATCTAGATTGTATTGGATCTATTATTTTTGATGAGTAGTTACATGATAAGATAAAGGAAGATGTTTTTGTATACATTTCCATTTCACGTCGTAGTGCTTGTTGAGCATCCTTTGTCATATTATCTACTTCATCTAGGAAAATAATCCTAAATGGAGCACCTACTGCTTTGAGTTTACAAAAACTTTTTATTTCATTTCTTACTGTGTCAATTCCTCTAGCATCAGATGCATTTAATTCTAGGAAATTTTGTTGCCAGTATTCACCAAGTAATGTTTTTGCTAATGCTAATGCACAGGTGGTTTTACCTACTCCTGCTGATCCTGTAAACATTATGTTTGGTAATGAGTTTTCATCCACATATCTTTTTAATCTTCCAACAATTTGTTCTTGTCCTATTACATCATCTAATGTTCGTGGTCTGTATTTTTCTACCCATGGCGTATTCATTATATTTATCCACCTAAATCATGATTATTTATATAGTTAATTTATTATTCTAATTTATATTACTATAATTATTATATTTGTTTTTGATTTTTAATATTTTTTTAAAAAATAGAATTATGCAAAAGATAACATATGCTCTTTTATTAGTTTTAGTTTAAAGTTAAATATAATATAAACTAAGATAACTTAAACTAATTGTAATGATGGTTAATAAAAATACAAAGCCTAATATAATACCAATATAATTTTTTGGTCTCATAATACACCTAAAAAAAAATTTTAAAAAAAAGTTAAAAGAAAGTTAATTTCTTAATTATAATCCTAGTAATTGCTTTTTCTTTTGATTAAATTCATCTTCAGATATTATTCCATCTTCTTTTAATTCATAATATCTTCTAATTTCATCGACAGGATCTTTTTGAGAAATGTTTTCTGGTATTGACTCTGAAGTTGTGAAATTATCCTCATTTTTATATGTATCCTGTTGTTGTGGTTGTTCATAATCCATGTTTTGAGTAGTTACTTGTTGTTTATTTGGTTGTTTGTTTGGATTTGTTATATTAGGATTAGGATGTGGCATACCTTTGTGATTATTTGGATTAGTTTGCTGTTTTCCTTGTTTACTTCTATGTTCTCTATCTTTTAAGTCAAGAATTGTATTGTAAAAACGTTCTAATTCAGCATCATTGTTATTTACACCTGCTAGAACATATTGTCTTCCAGAAACACCAATCGTCATTTTTGGTTCATTAATGAAATTTCCTTTATCATAACTTAAAAGATTTATACTTGAAAGTTTAACAGGTACTTGTCTTTGACCATCATATGTTGTTAAAACAATTTCATCAGATTCTAGTCTTGCAGAACATTTACCTAAACCATCTATTTTTACTACACCTACACCTTCACCTTTACTTATATAAGGAATTAATCTAGAATCAATTTCTATACTATCAAATAAACCCATATTATCACTCTACCTTTTTTTAATTAAATTATCCTTATATTAATATATATTTTAAATGATTAAATATATTTTTTTAAAAATATTTGAAAATACCCTATCCTATTATTTATTCTTTTTTATTGTTACAGGCTTTTTATTTTCTATTACAACTGTCATTAAATCTTTAGCATATACTGTATTTTTAAATACTTGTCTTGCTTCATCAACCAATGGTTTTGAATCCGTGTACCTATTAGATAAATGAGTTAATATTAATTGTTCCACATTTGCATCTTTTGCAATTCTTGCAGCATCTTCTGCAACGGTATGTCCATTTTCAGTCGCTTTTTCTCGAATATCTCCAGTAAATGTTGCTTCATGTATTAATAAATCAACATCTTTTGCAAAGTCAATCATAGATTCTTGTGGTATTGTATCCCCACTAAATACAAATTTTACACCTTTTCTTGGAGGTCCTAGTACTTCTTCAGGTTCAATCACTTTCCCATCTATTGAAACTGAATTTCCAGCTTGTAATTTTCCAAAAAGTGGACCTGGTGGTACTCCTAATTCAATTGCCTTACTTCTTAGGAATTTTGGTTGTCTAAGTTCTTCTATTTTATATGCATAATCAAAAACTGTGTGTTTCATTTTCCTAGCTTTAACTAGAAAATCATTTTGTTGATAAATTATAATATCATCATCAAGTATTTCATGTGTAATTAAATCATAGCCCATTGTACAGTATCCTAAGTGTTTAATATGATCTATTAATTCACCTATTCCTTTTGGCCCATAAATATTCAAGGGTCTTGTTCTTCCACGAAATGCTAATGATTGTATTAATCCAGGTAATCCTAGAATATGATCACCATGTAAATGAGTAATATAAATATCATCTATTTTCATAGGACTAATTTCAGCTTTCATTAATTGTTTTTGAGTAGCTTCTCCACAATCTAAAAGAATCATTCTATTTGATACTTTCACCAGAATTGCAGTATGATTTCTATACCTTGTTGGTATTGCAGATGCTGTGCCTAAAAAGGTTAATTCTATAATAATAAATAACTCCTTTACTGTTAATAATTAAAAAAATAATATTCCTATTTTTTAAATAATATATATTTATGTAGTTTATTAGTATTTATTTTAAAGAAAATAAAAATTTTAGATAATTCTTTTTAGTACTAAAAATAATATACATATATATTAAAAAGAAAGGTATGTGAAAAATAATGACCATTTTTAGTGATAATAGAATTATAGAAAATATATATGATGATATTGGATTTGAAGATATTACTACAAACAGTTTAATTGAGGATAATAAATGGGCTCAAGCAGAAATTATATGTAAAGATAATGGAATTTTAGCAGGAATGGATGTTGCTCATTATATTCTTAAAGAATTTAACTTAAACATGGTAAGTAGTTATCTTGATGGTGATGAAATTCATAAAGGAGATATTATTCTAGAATTTGAAGGTAAAGCTAAAGATATATTAATGACTGAAAGAACCATACTTAATTATTTAATGCATTTAAGTGGAATTGCAACATTAGTTCATAATACATGTGAAAAAGTTCATGAAATAAATCCAGATGTTCGTATTGCATGTACTCGAAAAACTACACCAGGATTACAGAAACTTGAAAAAAAGGCTGTTGAACTTGGTGGTGGTGATGCACATAGATTTAAATTAGATGATTGTGTTCTAATTAAAGATAATCATATCCAAGTAGTAGGTAGTGTTATTGAAGCTATAGATCGAGCTAAAGCTAATGTTAGTTTTACAAAAAAAATTGAAATTGAGGTTGAAAACCTTGATGATGCAGTGAAAGCAAGTATGTTTGGTGCAGATATAATTATGCTAGATAATATGAATCCAGAAGAAATTAAAAAAGTTTTGGATACTTTGAAAAAACGTAGATTACGTGAAAATGTTATTATTGAAGTTAGTGGTGGTATTAATCCAGATAATATTAATGAGTATGCTGCATTAGATGTGAATGTAATATCTAGTGGGTTTATTACAAATAGTGCTAAATCATTAGATATGGGTTTAGATTTATTATAACAGGATACAATGTAAATTAATAAAAAAATTATCTTTAATTAAATTAATATAATGACCTAAAATAATCAAAGTTAATTCTGGATAATATCAATATTTTAATCATGAAATAAAAAATAACAATATATTTATTAATTAAAAAGAACACATATAATAACATAAAATTATATGAAAACATGTGAAATTATGATTCATATAATGAATTTTTGCGAGGTAATATAAATGGCAGAGTTTGAAGAAAATTATGAAATAAACGAAGAAGTTGAAACAGAAGACATTGAAATAACAGAAAATGAAGAAAATTTCGATGAAGCAGGCGAAAAATTACCATTTGCAAAAGCAGAAGTAGTACGTCTCATGAAAGCACATCTTGATGACGATAAAATGATTAGGGAACGAGTAAAAGTAGAAATGAACAAATTTTTAGGTGAAGTATTAGTAAATGTATGTAAACAACTCAATGAATACCCATACTCAACAGTAGAATATGAAATGCTAAAAGAATCCACATACCCATACACTAACATAGAAAGAATTAATGAAGAAAAAATGAGAATATTAAAACATTTAGATGCTATTAAAGCAGACTGTGATGCATTAAGTATGGATGTTAAAGCTACACTTAAAATTAATGATAAACCAGATACCACTGAAGATGAAGATACATTATTCTAGAGATTACTTCTCTAAATTCTTTTTTTAACCTCCTGAAACATGACGCAAAAACTAATTCTAAAACTAAAGATTTAAAAAAAATAAGATTTAAAAAAGAAATTAGATATATTCAACTAATTCTTCCAAGCTTTTTCTACCCGTCTCACGTGGTTCTGCATTAGGATAACCAACAGGTGTTAATAAAACAGGATGTTCTTCTTCAGATAATTTTAATAAATCAATTAACGGTCTTTCATGGAATGCTGCAATATAACATGTTCCTAATCCAAGTTCAGTAGCTTCAAGTATCATGTGATCCATTACAATTGTTGCATCAATTTCATTAATATTTACACTATCCCATGGACGTATCCATGCATCATTAGCTTTACTTACTACTGCTAATACTATTGGTGCTTCAATTAGCCATTCAGCACTGTAAACTTCTTTTAATTTATCTGCATTTTTTTTAGTGTCAATAACATATACTTTGAATGCCTGTGCATTTACACCAGTTGGTGCTAATTGTGCTGCTTTAAGAATTTTCTGTAATTTTTCTTCTTCTACTTCTTTATCTTCATATCCACGTACACTATATCTTTTTTCTATTGTTTCTAATACTGACATTAAATCACCTGATTTATTGATCTATTGTTGTAAATCCTGTTGTTAATTTATCTGCTTCTTCTTGTGATAATAATTCTTTTTCAGCATCTTCATCATCAATAACACTATTTCCAAATGGATCTTCTATTATGAGTTCTGTAGTTAATTCACCTATTTTAATATCAGTTATTAATTGTAAGATGTTTAAAGCATTTTCTTCAATATCATCAGATATACCTTCGCCTTCAAGTTTTATTGCTCTTACAACAGCAGCTTCAAAACGATTTAGTATGCCCTCTACATTTGACACATATCCTTGTGATTTTGGTCCTGGTTCTACTTTTAAACCTAATTCAGGTATAGTTACTGTAGCTGTTTGTGATTTTGCTACTCTTGTATTTAGTTTTGTATCATTTATTTGAAGTGTGTATTTAGATGGATCATTAGTTTGTAATGATATGCTGTCAGAAGATTGATAACCACATACTGTACATGATACTGATGTTTCTAATATATCTCCAAAGTAGGGTATATTATCTGTTTTATTTATTACTTCTAATGTTTTATCACCACCACACACAGGACAATCAGATTTCATTACATCATTTGATTTCAAATTATTTTCATTCATATCTATTCAATTCCTTTAATTTTATTTATTTTTATCTTTTAAACTAATAATTCTTATTTTAGAAGTTTTTACTATTATTTAAGTTTTTTTATAAGAATCATATAATAAATTATGTTCTTTTAATTCCCTGATAATACTTTCTAAACTTTTTTTATCTGGAGCATATATTTTATGACTATGAATATTATTAGATAAATCATACAATTTTTTTAATGACTCTTTTTGTTTTGGTGATTTTTCAAGATTATCCAAGAAGTTATCTGATTTTTCTTCATTATCATAATCAGTTACTTGTCTTGTTAATGGTTCTTTAAAGTCATCTATATAATAGGAAATATCACTTATTCTTCCACCATATTTAGTAATTATTTTTCGTTCCAAATCTATTTCATCAATAGAATGTTTTAAAAAGAGTTCTTTTGATACTTCATTTATGTGTCTTAATATATTTTTAGTGGTTTCCTCTTTATTTTTATTATTGATTACGGGAATATTTAGCATATTTGCTTTTTGAATTAAATCTTCATTAATAATTCTATTCTCTTTAAAGTAATCTAATTGAGTTCCTCCTCTTTTTATTGCCATTGCTCTTTGGATGAAACGTTCTTTATGTGATTCTTCATCTGCAGTTAATATAAAAAAGTAAACATTAGCCAATTCTTCGAATTGTTTCGTATTTATTAATCCTGGAACTAGATGTACACCTTCTATGATAATGGAATCTTTATCTTTCACTGATCTTGTGATAACTTTTTCTATTGCTGGAATTACAAATGTTGCATGTTCTTCAAATCCTGCTTCTATTAGTTTTGTCTCTGAGTTAAAATTATAGGTATCTCTTAGAGTTGTATATGCATTAAAAGAAGATTTATGTAATGCTGGTGCATAATCAGGACCTATTATTCCCCGTACTATTTCTCTTATAAAATCTGTTTCTATTAAGTATTTTATACCTAGTGCTTTTGATATTTCATATGCAATTGTGGATTTTCCTATTCCTGAAGCAGAACCTATTAAAATAACATAAGGTTTCATAATATCACCTTTTAAATAGTTTCTTATTATATAATTATCTATAAGTTATATATTATAGTATTTGTTAGAAAAATGAATTATTTGTCATTTGATAATATACATCATACGAATACAATATGATAAAAAAGTTAATAAAAAACAAAATATAAACCATGAAAAAAACTGTTTTTGAAAAAAAATAAAAAATAGATAAAATATTATACTATTTCAACATCCACTTCCCTAATTTTTTCTTTTGGAATAGTGATTGTTAATTCATTATCTTCAAAAGATGCTTTTACATCATCCACTTCTATTTCTATAGGAATTGGTATTACTCTTTTAGTTTTTCCAGAACATCTTTCTTTTCTTAAAACTTTAACATCTTCATCTTCAGATTCTTCAGGGAATTCTACTTCTACATATACTGCTTCAGTAGACATTTTAACAGATATATCTTCTTTAGAAACTCTTGGCAAATCCATTTTTATTACTAATTTATCTTCATATTCTAATAAATCAAATGCTGGTTTATTTGATCTGTATTCATCAATAGTTTTATTCCAGTCACCTTGCATTGATTTAAAAGCAGAATAGAAATCATCCACTAGTTTTTTTGCATTTTCTCTTGCTTCTCCTGCAGCTTCTTTTCCATATGATTTGTAGTTAAATTGATTTTTTTCTGTGGTTTTTTCATTAGTTTCTTCAACATTTTCAGTGTTTTTATCAATTTCATCTACTTCTTCAATTTCTTCTTCTTTGATTTCTTCTGAATTAATATTTACATCGACCATTAGAATCAACCCTATTAATTTATAATATTACATATTTAAGTACATACATTAATAATATTATCCATAATATTTAAAGATTTCCTAAATAAGATAAACATTAAAAGTCAACAAGGAAATTAAAAAAAAAGATTATAAAAAAAATAGAAGAATGTTATTTATTTTCTAGGATGTCTTAATGCATATTTCTGATTATATTCATCTTGACTAGCAAATGATTTACCCATATTTTCAATTAAGTTCTTAATTTCATCGATTTTACTTAAATCATTAATACTTGTTCTGAATATAGGATCATCTATTTTTTCAGAATATTCTTCAATTACACTATCATCAGCTAATAAATCAGTTTTATTAAATAAACAAATCATTGGTGTTTCAAATACTTTTTTAATTTCGGCATATAATAAATATTGATTTTCCATTAAGAAACCTGAAGTTTCTGAGGGATCAAATATGTATATAATTATATTTCCCAAGTGTTCTAGAGCAGCTATAGCATTTAACTCAATTTCATTCATGTCATTAATAGATCTATCAAGTAAACCTGGTGTATCAATTATTTGATATTGTTTGAAGTTTAATTCATAATTTCCTATTTGTAATCCTTGTGTTGTAAATGGATAGTTAGCTACTTTAGGACTTGCATCAGTAATATTATTAAGTAATGTGGATTTACCTACATTAGGAAATCCTGCAATTACTACTCTTACTGCATCAAAATTAATATTTGGCATATGTTTTAATTCACGTTTTGCAAAGTCTAAGAAATCTAACTCATCACCAATACGTTTTACAACAGATACTATTCTACCATATGCTTCTTTACGTATTGGAATTGCACTTAATGAATCTGATTTTCTTATCCTACTTGTGTATTGTGATTCAATTTGTTTTAAAACACCTAATGCCCAGAATACTGCACCTAATGAATGTTTATATTGATCTACACCTACAACAATATCAATATAATCTTGATAAAATTCAGGTAATTCTTCAATAATTGGTGTTCCTGTTATTATTCTATTAAATGTACTGTTTATTGTTTCACATGCAGTTTCTACTCTTACTTCTTCAATTCGTCTTCCTTTAACACGTGGATGTAATTTTGAACTTCTTACTTTAGAAGCAGCTTTACTTGCCCTGTTAAATGCCTTGTCAATTACTTCATCCGGTGTTGGTACTTGTGGTAACTTCATTTTTTATATCTCCCAATATTTTTTTATTCATTTTTTTCCTCAAAAATTTGTGCTTGGAATTTATATAGCTTAGTATCATTTTCTTTCCATGCATCCTTAGGTAAACCTGCTTTATAACATAAATTTTCTAAATAATTATCCATATCCCATCCTTGTTCTAGTGGAACTTGTGGTAAAAATACACTCACATTATTATTTTTTTCTATTTTAAGTCCATCTACACCTAAGTCTATTTTAGAGAAATATTCTTCAAATATATCTACTTCAACCAGTTCAGGTTCAGTTAGTATACTAATTTCTATTTCTATATCATCAATTTCTTCAAGTTGTAACATATTAAAGCGATTATCATAAAATGCAGAATATATTGCCATTTCCTGAACTTCTTTGTATAATGGTTCTTCCGCTTCAAAAGTACCTATGCAACCACGTAAGTTATTATTTTTATTTAATGTAACAAAAACACCTAAATGTTTATTGAAATTTTCAGGAATATTAATTAGTTCAGGATATTCTTCATCATTTAAGTAAGATAATATTGCTAACCTAGCTTGTTCAATAAGTAATTGTCCTTCCTCTTCGGAAAATACAACTTTATTCACTATTGAACACCACCTACTGTTGCTTTACTTACTTTTATATGTGGTCCTCCATCACCTACAGGTGCTGTTTGACCATCTTTTCCACAGAAACCTACACTTAAATGGAAATCAGATCCTACACCCACTACATTATTTAATATGTCAAGAGTACTTCCAGATAATGAAACATCCCTTAGATGATTACCTAATTCCCCATTTTCAATCAAGTATGCTTCTACTGCATTAAATTGGAAAACACCTCTTCCTGTATCTACTTGTCCACCACGTGAACCTTTAAGATAAATTCCATCAGCCATATCTTCAATTAATTCATCAAATGAGGATTCACCTGGTTGAATATATGTATTACTCATACGAACAATTGGTTGATCTTTAATTATTGATCTTGCATTTCCACTAGATTCTCTCCCTAATTTTTTAGCAGTTTCACGTGAACTAAGTATTGATTTTAATTCACCATTTTCTACAAGTACATTTTTAGATGTTTTTGTTCCTTCAACATCATATGGATAATATCCAAATCCATCTTCCCTACTTGCATCATCAACTACTGTTATTAAATCAGACCCAATTTTTTGACCAAGTTTTCCTTTTAGTATTGAATCATTTTGAAGAATAATATCTGCTTCTGAAGCATGCCCTAATGCTTCATGAATAAATACCCCTGCAAGTTCAGAATCTAATATAACTGGAAAATCACCAGAAGGTGGTGTTTTTGCATCAAGTAAACTTATTGCTTTTTGAGATATACTTCTTCCAAATTCTTCCAAATCTGCATTTTTTATTATTTCAAAACCTTGTACTCCACCAAGACTTTTATGTCCAATTTGCATTACTTCACCATTAGAAGCAACAGAATTCATTGAAAAAATTATTCTATTATTTTCTGAAAGAATATTTGTTCCTTCAGTGCTTAGTAATAGATTTTTTGATTCTGATTCAGAAAAGGTTATATTTGTACTTTGAATGCCTTCTAGTTGTGCTGCTTTATCTGCTTCTTTCATAGTTTCAATTTTTTCTTCAAAAGATACATCATTTAGTTTGATTTTTGCTTTCGAATCTACTATGTCTTCTTGTGGATTTGCTTGTGTTAATTCAACATCACTACTTAATTGACTTGCAAGTGTTGTTGCTTTATCTGCTACTTCTTCAACCTTATTTATATCTGTTGTGAATGCTGAACCCCATGCACCATTTTGTAGTACTCGTATACCTACTGAAAAATTCATACCTGTGTCTACATTATCTATTTTACTATCTTTCATTACAATAGTATTATTTATTGAGTCACCTACACGTAGATCAGCATAATCCACTCTAGATTCTAATTTATTAATTATTTTTTGAAAATAATCAATATCTATTTCACCAGTCATGTTTTAGTCCTCCTTTTTATTTTATGTTGTGAATTTAATGTGATGTAATTATTTAAAATTAATTTAGGTTAAGTTTAATTAAAAAATAGATTTCTTGTTATGATTTTTGTTTAATTTTATCTATTATTAGTATTTATATATATTTAATATACTTAATAATCTTTTATATTGGACTAGTAGAAATAAGTGAAAAGTTTAATTTAAAAAAATAAGTTTGTAAAAAAGATAAAGAAAATTAGTTTTTCTAAAAAATTATTTTAATTTTTTAGCTAATACTGTTTTTGCTTCACCCACTGTTAATGGATAACCTTCCTTGAAAGTTATATTATATTCTTTGTCTAAATCATTGAATAATTGCCCAATCCAAGGTAATCGTAAATCAGCTTCTTTAATAATTTCTTCATCCATAAATATATCCTTACAATTTCCTGATTTGATAATTTTTCCACCAATTATTACGTGAATATCATCAGAATACATTGGTACTAAGTCAACATCATGTGTTGAAATAATAATTGTCATTCCTTCTGCATTTAAGTCATATAATAATTGCATGATACTTGAAGCACCATTTGGATCTAATCCACTTGTAGGTTCATCCAAAACCATTATTTTTGGTTGCATGGAAAGAATTCCTGCAATTGCAACACGTTTTTTCTGACCTCCACTTAAATGGTGTGGTGCTTTGTTTGCTACATGTGCCATTCCTACTTTTTCAAGTGCATCCATTGATCGTTTTTTTACTTCATCTTCAGGTAATCCCATATTCATTGGTCCAAATGCAACATCTTCAAATACTGTTGGTGCAAATAGTTGGTCATCAGGATTTTGAAATACGATTCCTACTTCTTGTCTTGCTCCAAGTAAACTTTTTTTATCATATTTTAAAGTTTTACCTTCAATTTCAACTGAACCACTTGTAGGTTCTATTATCCCATTAAAATGTAGGAAAAAAGTACTTTTTCCTGCTCCATTAGGACCTAATAAAGATACCATTGAACCTTCTTCAATTTTAAAGTTAATTCCTTTAAGAGCATTTGTTCCATCAGGATAAGTATAGATTAACTCTTTAGTTTCTAATATTGTTGTCATTAAAATCATCCTATAATAAAAATTATTTATTTATCTAAATTAGTACTGGTACTACATTAATTGTTCCTGTTATATATATTCCATATGCCACTAGTACTTCAAATACTATTAAACAAATCCATTCAATTGCAGAAATATCTTTAATATTATCCCCTTGACGAATCATGTTTAAACGTCCATTATATCCTCTTGAAGCTAATGCTTTATAAGATATTTCTCCTTGTTCCCATGTTCTAATAAATACCATTCCAGCTAGTGATGCAAGACAGTGCATCCAACTCATATAACTATGATATCCAAGTCTTGTTTTTTGTGAATTGTACATTGTTGCAGTTACATCTAAGAATAAGAAAATGTATCTGTACATGAGTATTGCTAAATCAGTTAATATTGATGGAACATGTAAATCATGGAATATACCAAATACTCTGTTCATAGGTGTAGTTAATATAAGAACAGCTAAAGCTGAAACACCACCCATAACTTTGAAAAATACAAGTACTCCCCTATTTAGACCATCAGCTGTAATACCCCAACCGAATATACCTAAGTTCCATATGTGATCACCAACTCCAAAGAAGAAAGCCATGAAAATTACAGAAATTAATGCAAAACCAAATGGAACTGCCATGAACGTAGCATAAAATTTAGCAGGTATTTTTGCTTTTCCTATAATAATTATAGTACATATTATGAAAATTAGGAAAGGTACGATTGGTGAGTTAGCAAATAAGTTTATAATTAATGTTAATACAGCAAATAATGTCTTATAATAAATATTATTTTCACTTAAATTATTATGTGCTGTATAATGATCTAAAGTGTCTTCAAATATTGACATAATTATTCACCACTTCATAAAAAAAAAATCTAAAATAAGTTTTAAGAAAAAGAATAAATTATATTAGAATATAATTATTCTTTTCTAGCTTTTCTTCCACCATGCCAGTAACCAAAGATATATCCAATGATTATAGCACCAATTGCTGCTTGGAGACAGAAAATTAAACTTTCAATTTCTCCACTAGGTGGTTCCCAAAGAGGTTCTGCCCATACTTCATAGTCTGGGTTATTTTCTTCGATTGCTTCTCCTCCAGTATCATCAGATCCACCGAAGTAACCTTCGTCTTCACCTACACCATTATATATAATGAGAGGAGCTAAGATTAATATTGCTACTATAACTAGTAAACCAATTTGTTTATAATTTACCATCTTAATTTGCTCCTGCTTCTTTTTCATCAATTATATTTAATTTAACAAGAATATCTGGTCTTGCATCACTAATATAATTGTAAATAACTGTTGTTAATATACCTTCAGCAATTGCTAATGGTATTTGAGTTATAGCAAATATTACTAAGAATGTAACTAAAGCTTCACCGAAACTTGGTTTTGGGAAAGCTAATGATAATTCTATTGCTGTCATAACATAAGTCATTAAATCTGCTACAAATGCTGTGAAAAACATTGAAATTGGAGCAGATATGTTTATTTTTCTAAGTCCTTTCCATACTAACCATCCACATAATGGACCTACTATACCCATAGAGAATATGTTTGCTCCGATAGTAGTTAATCCACCGTGTGCTAAGAGGATAGCTTGGAATAATAATACTATTACAGATAATACTGCTGTTACTGCTGGTCCAAAGAATACTGCACCTAAACCATTACCACATGGGTGTGAACAACTTCCTGTAACTGATGGCATTTTTAATGAAGAAAGAATAAACATGAAAGCACCTGAAAGTGCTAATAATGGCATTGCTTCGTCATTATTTTCTGTTGCTTTCTTAATTTGCATAATACCATAGATTACTACAGGAATACATATGATAATCCATAAAGCACACCATTCTGGAGGCAAGTAACCTTCCATAATGTGCATTTTTGATTTTCCTCCATATTATAAATTAATAATAATCTAATAATCTACTTATTTTATTACTCAATTAAAGTTAAACCATATAATAAAATAATAATTATAGATATATTAAATATACTATTTAAATATTCTGGGAAGTCATTAAACTTTAATTTAATTTTAAGGATAAACTAAATTTATAAAATAAATATTTATTTTTATAAAAATTTAAAACAAAACACATATAGAACAAAAATTATAAAATAAACCTCATAAAACTAAAAAAATAAAAAATAAACTAAAAAATAAAATTAAATCAATTTTACTAGAAAAATAACCTAGAAAAAATTATTTAAAAGAAAAACAATAGTTTTAAAAGAGTAAATAGTTATTTATTAAAATCATGACCTAAAAACAAACAAAAATTAAAAATATATTCAAAATTAATATGAAAACATGAATTATAACTTTGAACAACAAATTAAATCCAAAAAAATAGCTTATCTACTAAAAATTCAAATAATACTACACAACACCACTATTTGTTCCATGCAAAAAATTCATTATAACACCCACATCCTATAAAATAAACATGAACTACATTATTAAGAACTGCATTTAAGAAATAGTTTCATAAAAAAAAATGCAACTTATTTTTATTTCAAAAAATAAAACATATAACTATGAAAGTTAAAAATCAAATTATTTTAGCATTAGATGTAGAAGAAAAAGATGAAGCTTATAGTATTCTAGATCAAACTACTGAATATTTAGATACAATTAAAATTGGTTATCCTTTAACACTAGCCGAAGGACCATCTATTATTCAATCAATTAAAGAAGATTATGATGTTAATATTATTGCAGATTTTAAAGTTGCAGATATAGATGCAACTAATGAAAAAATAGTTAAAACAACACTAAATTGGGGAGCCGATGCTATTATCATCCATGGATTTGTAGGTGAAGATAGTGTTTTAGCTTGTAAAAATATGGCTGAAAGTTTAAATAAAGAAATATTTTTATTAACAGAAATGTCCCATCCGGGTGCAGATAAATTCTTAAAACCAGTATCCCTCGATATTGCACAAATGGGTGTTGAATTAGGAATTACTAATTATGTTGCTCCTGCTACTAAACTAGATAGACTTGAAAAAATTAGAAAAGTGGTAGGTGATGATGCATTTATTATATCGCCAGGTGTAGGAGTTCAAGGTGGAACAGCAAAGGACACTCTCCAATATGCTGATGCAGCTATTATTGGTAGAAGTATTTATACTTCCCCATCACCTAAAGAAACATTAGAAAAGGTCATAAATTCCATTAAAAGTTAAACCTGCAAATTCATAACTTAAATCAAATAAATAGAAGTATATGAATGTTAATGGTTCAAAAAAGTACCCTGTTAGGAAAGAATAATTCAATAAATTAGTTATTAATCCTAACAATGATAAAATAAGTACTACTATTTTCATAGTATATCTATACTTGAAAAATTTATCAATTAATCCATATTCTTCTTTATTTTCTTCTTTTTCATCAGCTATATCATTGCCTTTTTCATCAATAAATGCTGCAATGATACATATTATTAATGTAATGTAACTAAACTGAGGAATTCCAATCAATAACAAAATCACTATTAATAATATAGCAGATATTATATGATTTATTGAATCTACTTTTTGTGCAAGTGCAGTTCCTACAAGTATACTTATAAATATACATGCAGCATCACCACTATTTATTGAAACTAGTATTGTAGCTATTACACATATTATTCCAGTTATTATCGCAAGAAGAATATTATTTTTTTCATCCATTGCTTCATCAGATATTTTCATAAAAAATCCTGATAATGCAAAACATATTGCATCTAAAAACATGAATTAAACCTATTCTATTTTATCTAATGCACCAGCTACTATTAATGGGAATAATACTGTAGCATCCCCTACAACTGTAACTAGATTTGATCCTTTTTTTGCTTTTGCCCAAGATTTTGCTTCTTCAAGAGGTGCTCCACTTAAACTTCCACCTTCACTTCTATCCAAGGTTATTTGAATACCTGCATCTATTCCACCAGTTAGTATATTTGATGCTAGTGTATAGTGTTTTGGTAGTCCTCCTCCAAGCATGCATGCTGTTACTTTTTTAGAATTATATACAAAATCAGACAAGTAATGCATATCCCCTGCTGCACTTAATGTAAAATCATGATCTTGAGAGTAAATCCATAATTGTAATCCAATCATACAATCAATTAGTCCTGGTGCAAAAATGGGAACATTTTTCTTTGCTGCAGTTCTAATAAATGAATTTTCATCATCAATTAGTAATCCAATCTCATAGATGAATTTTTGAATAGATATTACATCATATTTTTCATTAATTTTAGCAAATATTTTATGTATTTCTTCTTCAAAGACTTCAAAATCATCAGCTTTTGTATAAATATCGGCTATTCTTCCAATTCCACTATCTTGAAGTGTTTCATCATTTTCATGTATGTCTGAATAATGTCTTCCACCAAATGCTTCTACTAAGTCATGTGTTAAATTAGCTCCACTAGATATTATTAAATCCACATGGCCTTGATTTATTAAATCTCGTACAACTTTTCTTAATCCTCCAGGAATCATAGGTCCTGCAAGACTTAAAAATATTTTAGTATCTTCATCTTTCATGGAATCTGCTAGTAAATTTGTTGCATGTGCTATACGTCCTGCCCCTAGAACTCCAGATTCATCTAATTGATTCATAAATTCAGATATAGACATATTTTTTGTAATTTCTAAATGTTTAACTTTCATAAAATAACCTCAAAAATTTGTATAATATATTAAAAAAATAATTGGTAAAAAAATTTAAAAAAAATAGAGATGAATAATTAAACTGCAAGTAATGTGTTTAATATATCTATAAATGTTACTGTTCCAGTTATTTCTTCATCTTCATTTAATAACACCAGAGATGAAACATTGTTTTGTTGTAATAAGTCCATTGCACTCATTAAACTAATATTATCCTTTGCTGTAACAACATTTTTATCCATAATATCTTTTGCTTTAGCATCAATATTTTTATCTGCGATATTTTTCATAATATCTCTGTATCTAATTACACCACTAATTTTATTATTATTTACTACTGGTGCACATGTACTTTCATGAGTTAATAAAGCATTACAGATTTCATATATATCCATAGTAGGTTCTAATGTTAAAACAGATTTATTAGCTAATTCATCAAGTTTTATATTAGGTATACTTACAATATTTTTTGTTTTTATAAGTAATACATTATCCACATCATCTCTTCCTATGATTTTACCTGTAACTGTTAAATTATTTACTGGTGTTGGACCTACTTTTATTTCATCATCAAGATCTAATTGTTTAATATCCCCTAAAACAGATATTGTTGCTTCACAATCACCGGGTCTTAAAATACTTGTGAATTCTATTTTATTAACTGATATATCTGAAATAACATCTCCATTAATGTATATTGGTACATGTATTTCACATGGATCATTGGCTATATTTAGTGTTTGATAAGCATCTAATGTTGGTTTATATCCTCCTCTTGGTCCTGGAACTCCCTGAACTAGCCCTAGACTACGTAATGATTGCATTTGATTACGTATTGTTCCTGAATTTCTCCCCATTAATTCAGCTATACTTTCACATTTTACAGAAGTACATTTTGACTTTCGGTATAAGTTGATTAAACTTTGTAAAATTTCTTTTTGCACTGCAGTAAGCAAGATTATCTCCCCTTTTTTATTGTTATCGTGAATAAATTCTTGTAATTTAATATTCCTGAAATAATTTTAAACAATAGCTACTATTATTATAAAAAAATATAATTACATTAAATTTATATTTAATTTCCATATAATAAAAACTTTATGATAAATAATTACAAATTATTAAAGATTATTTGAAAAATAACTACCATGTCCCTTTTTTGTAGTTAATTTAATAATACTCTAATAACAATATATTATTATAAGAAAATAAAGTTTGAATTAATAAGAACTAAATTTTAAAAAAATAATTACCATAATCATTAAGTTATTAGGTGTGAATAATGAGTTTTATTGAAGTCAAAAATATAACAAAAAAATTCGATAACACTGCTGTATTAGATAACATCAGTTTAAACATAGAAGAAGGAGAAGTACTAGGTATTCTTGGAAGAAGTGGAGCTGGAAAATCCGTATTACTAAACATGTTACGTGGAATACCAGAATATGAACCTGAAGAAGGAGAAATAATATACAATGTATCTTGTTGTCCTAAATGCAATCATATTGATACACCATCAAAAGTAGGTTCACTATGTTCATGTGGAGAAAAATTAGAAAGTAAAGAAATTAACCTCTGGAACACATCAAGATCAGACTTTGCATCAGTGAAAAAAAGAATATCTATCATGTTACAAAGAACATTTGCACTATATGAAGAAGACACCGTTATTGAAAATATAATGAAATCATTTGAAGACCAAAGAAATGAAGACAACATCAATAAAGCAATAGATCTTCTTAAAATGACCCATATGGAACATAGGACAACCCATATTGCACGTGATTTAAGTGGAGGAGAAAAACAAAGAGTTGTACTTGCAAGACAATTAGCAAGAAATCCAATGGTCTTCTTAGCAGACGAACCAACAGGAACATTAGACCCTAAAACAGCAAAATTATTACATGCAGCACTACTAAGCGGAGTTAAAGACAAAAATATTACAATGATTATTAACTCACACTGGCCAGAAGTAATTGAAGATTTATCAGACAGAGTTATTTGGTTAGAACATGGAAAAATAAAAAAAGAAGGAGAACCCGAAGCTGTTGTTAAAGAATTTGTAAAAGAAATACCTCTTCCCAAAAAACATGAAAGTGTTGCTATAGGTGACCCATTAATTGAATTAAAAGACCTTAAAAAATACTATTTCTCAGTATCCAGAGGAGTTGTAAAATCTGTTGATGGTGTAACACTAACAATTAATGAGGGTGAAATAGCAAGTATTGTAGGACTAAGTGGAGCTGGAAAAACAACATTATCCAAAGTAATTGCAGGACTTGTAGAACCTAGTGATGGAGAAATTAAAATAAGACTTGGTGAAGAATGGATAGATATGTCACAAAAAGGACCAACACATAGAGGTCGAGTAACACCACACATTGGCCTATTACACCAAGATTTCAGTTTATATCCATATAAAACAATTCTTGGAAACTTAACAGATGCTATTAGCTTAGATTTACCTTCAGAATTTGCTAAAATGAAATCATTACATGTTTTAACAGCTGTTGGATTTAAAGAAGAAGAAGCAGCATCATTACTTGAAAAATATCCTGACCAAATGAGTGGAGGAGAACGACACAGAGTAGCAATTGCACAAGTACTTATAAAAGAACCAAATATAGTCATATTAGATGAACCAACAGGTACAATGGATCCAATAACTAGAAGAGATGTAACTGAATCAATACTTAATGCACGTGAAGAATTAGATCAAACATTTATACTTATTTCACACGATATGGACTTTGTACTCGAATGTTGTGATACAGCAGCATTAATGCGTGATGGAAAATTATTAGACCATGGAACTCCAGAAGATATGGTTAAACAATTAACATCAACTGAACGTACAAAAATGTTAAATAAACATATATAAACCCCTTTTTTATTTTATTTCTATAGAAGTTTATAATTAAAAAAATAAAAAGAATAACCTTATTTTAAAATAAATAATTATAAATTATATTAATTCATATTTAGTTGTTCTTTCTTGAGGAATTCTCCCAATATCCAACACTAATTGTTTTATTTTATCAGCAGGAAGATATCCACCATACCCACCACCAGCAGCAGTAGATATTTTATCTTCAATCATAGTTCCCCCAATATCATTAGCCCCACAAGTTAATGCTACTTGAGTCATTCTTAATCCTAATTTTACCCATGAAACTTGTATATTAGGTATTATATTACCAAAAATTATCCTGGATATAGCATGTATTTTTAAGTCTTCAATACCCGTTGCACCGTTAGATATTTTACCTAACTCATTATTTCCACCCAAAAATGTCATAGGTACAAATTCAGTGAATCCCTTTGTTTCTTCTTGAATTTCTTTTAATAGAAACATGTGTTCTATACGATCATCCCATGTTTCTACACTCCCATACATCATCGTAGATGTTGTAGGAATTCCCAATTCATGAGCTTCCTTAACTACATTCGCCCATTCTTGTGTTGATAATTTATTAGGACATATTTGTTTTCTAATTGAATCAACAAGTATTTCTGCAGAAGCTCCAGTCATAGTATCCATACCTGCTTCTTTTAATTGTTTAAGAGCATCATATGTAGTTATATTTGAATTTTTTGCTGTTTGATATATTTCTGCAGGAGATAATGCATGTAAACAAATCTCATGTTCCTCTTTAATATCTTTAATTAAATCACAATAGTAATTAATATCCATATCTTTAGTTATACCACCAAACAAACAAATTTCTGTTGCTCCAACAGATTTTGCTTGAACGATACTTTCAGATATTTCTTCACCAGTCATATGATAATTTTCATGATTTCTAAATGAACAAAATTTACATCCAATCATACAATTATCTGTAATATCTATTGCCTTATTAACTACATATGTTACTTTTTCACCTACAATTTCTTGTCTTAATTTATCTGCAGTATCAAATAATTCAAATTGATTAGTAGATCTTACTAATTTAAGAGCATCTTTCCTTGTTATTTCATTGTCTAAGGATTTATTATATATTTCTTCTAACAATATAACACCTCTTATTGATTCTTTAAAACTAGTTATAGTCCATTATATAAATCATTATATTATTAATATTATAGAATATATTTATCATGATTAAAATAGATTTTTAATAAATAATTGAAAAAAAAGTTATGTTAAAAAAAAGAGAATATATAAGTTTTTAAAACTTATTCAGGTAATGTTATTTTCCATAAGTAGTATAATTCTTCTACTTTATCTTGTTTTTTGGATCGTTTTTTAGATTTCTTTTTAAGAGTAGATTCTTCTCCAAACCAATCATTAACAGTATTATCTAAATATCCTGCAATTTCTTCATCATAATAACGAGTTCCTATTGTATAACAAGTAGGTTCATTGCGAATATATATGATTCCTCCACCTTTTTCTTCCATGATATCTGTAATTTTTAATAATGTATCGTAATATTCTTTTGCTACCATTTGAGAAACCTCCCTAATTTAATCATAAAATAATATTATTTATATTTATATTTAATACAGTATATTAATTTTATTAATTAGACACATACCTTATCCAAAAAAAATTAATCATTACAATCTTGAAATGCATCTTCATTGAAATGTGTTTTTTTTATTTTTCGAATGATTTTGCAAGTACTATCTAATTCAAATTTTTTATAATCTTCTATTTTAACTACTTCTATATCTAAACCACTATTTAAAAGATTTTTTCTGAGTTTTTCAGGATCGAAAGTTTGATCAGGACCTATAGCAATTATATCTGGCTTTTTTTCTTTAACTATTTTTAAAGGATCATTTTCATCACCAATATATGCTTCATCAACCGATTTAAGCATTGAAATCATTTCACATCTTTGTTCTTGACTTATTATAGGTATTCTTTTATGTTTTTGTACTGTTTTATCTGTTGCTATGACAACCATTAATATTGAATCTTCTCCACCTAATTTTTTTGCTTCTTGTAAATAAAATCCATGTCCTGGATGAATTATGTCAAATGTTCCTGAAGCCATTACTTTAATGAAAACACCCCCTTTTTTTATAGTATCAGAAATCTAATGTATCTTCAAAATTAATTAATCCCTTATATAGTGCAGATCCAATAACAACATAATCCGTACCTATTTCAGATAACACTTTTAAATCATTATGTGATGTTATTCCACCTGAATATATAATGGGAATACTAATATTATTAAGTAATTCTTTTATTGGTTCTACATTAATTCCACCAAGCAGTCCTTCTACATCTACATTTGTAAATAAAATAGATCCTGCACCTTTTTCTTCAAAGAGTTTTGCAAATTCAAGTGGTGTTTTATCAGTGGATTCTGTCCATCCATGAGTAACTACTTTATTATTTTTACTATCTAATGAAACACAAATTCTCTCAGATCCATATTCATTAGATAAATCAGAGATTATCTCAGGATGTTTTATAGCCATGGTTCCAATTATAACAGTACTTATTCCTGTGTCCAATAGTTTTTTTGCATCATCAATTGTACGTATTCCTCCACCCATTTGTGTAGGAACTGATGTTTTTTCTATTATTTCTTTTACTATGGTAATATTTTCTCCACTACCCAATGCACCATCTAAGTCTACTATATGTAATCTTTGAGCTCCTTTTTGTTCCCATTGTAGTGCTACTTCTGATGGATTTTCTAGTTCTATTTGTTCAGTTCCAGGTTCACCTTGTACTAATTGTACACATTTTCCATTTTTAATATCTACTGCTGGTATTACAATCATTATTTTTCAACCCATAATTCTTTAAATATTTATATCATATCAAAAATTAATGTTAATTAAAAGTTATATTTTTTATAGGTTATGTTATTATTTATTATTTATTAAGATAAAAGGAAATAAAAAAAATAACTTAAATGAATATTTACAAATAATTATATAAAAAAAGACGAGTTTAAATTATGAGACGTGTTGCATTAAAAATTGCATATATTGGTACTAATTTTCATGGATATCAACGCCAACCTAATTATAGAACAGTTGAAGGAGAATTATTAAAAGTATTTAATGAAACTGGAATAATTGAAGATACATGGAAAGCACATTACTCTGTTGCAGGACGAACAGATAAAGGTGTTCATTCTACTGGAAATGTTATTTCGTTTATTACTGAAAAAGAAATTCGAATAAATCAATTAAATGGATTATTACCTGATGATATTAAAATTATTGGAGAAGCAAGAGTTCCCTATGGTTTTAAAGTTCGATTTCCATTAACTAGAACTTACACATATATTCAGCCATTAAATCCCTTTAAAAAAGAAGAATTAGATATTAATAAAATTAGAACAGCACTTCCATATTTTATAGGTAAACATAATTTTAGAAACTTTTCTAAAAGAAATGAAAAAAATCCTAACAGAGAAATAATTAGTATGGATTTAGAAGAAAAAGATGATGTTATAATATTTACTATTGTTGGACAAAGCTTTTTATGGAATATGGTTCGAAAAATAGTGACATCTCTAATGCATGTGGGATATGGTGAACTAGAACTTGAAGATATTGAAAAATTACTTCAACCTAAAGAGTTACGACAATTTATCAGATTACAAGCAGCACCTGCAAATGGTTTAATTCTTAGTGATATGAATTATAAAAATATTAAATTTGAAGATTCACAATATGCTAAAAATAAACTTATAGAAGTACTTAAAAAAGAATATCTTAATCATGAACAGGAAAAGAAAGCTGATGATTTATTAATCAAGATATTAAAAGAATAAAAAAAAGTATAGGAAGATATTTATGAAAATAGGAATTGTACTGGGAACTAGGCCAGAGATAATTAAAATGTCACCCATTATTGATGAAATAAAAAATAATGGTTCTGAATTTATCATTATACATACTGGTCAACATTATGATATTGAAATGTCACAACAATTTTTCATTGATTTAAAATTACCCATACCAAACTACAATATAGGAATTGGATCAAATACTGCAATTAACCAAATTAGTATTATTATCTCAGAATTAGAAAAGATTTTAATTGATGAAGCTGTTGATGTAGTTTTAGTTCAAGGTGATACAAATGCTGTTCTATCTGGAGCATTAGCTGCAAATAAATTAAAAATACCTGTAGGCCATATTGAAGCAGGATTAAGATCATTTGATAAAAATATGCCTGAAGAAATTAATAGATTAATAGCAGATAATTGTTCTTCATTATATTTTGTACCTACTCCTGAAACTGGAATTAATTTACAAAATGAGGGAATTAATCATGAAGCAATTCATGTTACAGGAAATACTATTGTAGATGCATGTAATAGAAACTTAAAGATAGCGTTAGAAAATAGTACTGTGCAAGATGAAATTATTTTCAATGAATATATTTTATTAACATGTCATAGAGCAGAAAATGTGGATGATGAAGAAAGATTAAGAAATATAGTTACAAGTCTTATTAATATACCATATAATATAGTATTTCCAATACATCCACATACAAAAAAATCTTTGGAAAATTTAAATTTATATGAAAAAATAGCTAATTCCGAACATATTCAAATTACACGACCACAAGGATACTTAGACTTTCTTTGTTTACTCTCAAATAGTAGCTTAGTCTTAACTGACTCTGGTGGTGTTCAAGAAGAAGCAATTACACTTAATATTCCATGTATTACCTTAAGATATAATACTGAACGTCCTGAAACAATAAGTGCAGGTGGAAATATACTTGTAGGAACAGAAACTAATGCAATTATAGAAAATATAAACAATATTCTTAATAATGAAAAAATTTATTCAAAAATGAGTAATGCTATAAACCCATATGGTAATGGTACTAGTGCTGAGCAAATTTACAGAATTATAAAAAATCAACATGATACAAATAAACTTAAAATTACAAGAGCCAATAAAATTGTTGATTTTGAAGGATACATCCTAGAAGAAATTAGTGAAAATATTACTGTTGAAGAATATGAAACAATCAATAAAGATTGTATTATTGAACAAGTATTTTATAATGGTAAACCTGAATATATTCAAAAGAAAATGAATTTAAAGAACAGAAAAATAATTATCAAACAATTTAAGGATAAAAGTTAAAATATTTTTTTGAGAAATTTAACTATTTCTTTTTTTTTATTAGAAAAATTAATTTTAGAGTAATTAACATGAATATCTTAGTTTTTGAAGTATCCACTATTGAATCTAGAACTCATTTATATTCTGAAGGATATAATATGTTAAAAAGTATATTATTTGATTTAGATCAAATTAAAAATTATTCTGTGGATTATTTAATAAATCCTAAACTAAAAATAAGTAACTTAAGGCAATGTAATGCAATTTATATTAGTGACTTAGATTCTTGGTTAAATCATAATATACATAATTATGATTGTTGTTTATTCATAGCTCCAGAAGATAATTTAATACAATATACTTATACTAAATTTTTTGAAGAAAGAGAAATTGAAATTATTGGATCAAATAGTACTGCATCATATATATGTACTAGTAAAGATAGGACATATCATGAAATTGATGAAGACATATTAAAAATTCCATCAATTAAATTATCAAAAGAAGAAATAACTTATGATAAAATAAATCATATTCTAACTAAACAGGACATTATAATAAAACCTGATTCTAATACATCATCAAATAATATATACCACATCCATACAAAACAAGACCTGAAAAATACAATAAATCTTATTAAAAAAACAGATATTGAATATTTCCTAATACAACAATATATCCCTGGAAAATCAATTAGTGTTAGTGCATTATGTAATAATAATTATATTGATATAATAAGTATTAATTCCCAAGAAATATTAGAAAATGAAAAACAAATTACATATGAAGGTTGTGAAACACCTATAAATCATCCTTTAGAAAATAAAATTATTAACATATCTAAAAAAATAATAAAAAGTATTGATGGTTTAAAAGGATTTATAGGAATTGATTTTATTATCAATGAAGATGATATTTATTTTGTTGAAATAAATTCACGTATAACCACTCCTTATATTGTACTTCAAAAAGTAAGTGAAGTTAATTTAACAGAAGCATTGATTAATCTAGTATTATATTCTAAAGAAACAAAAATTAATTTAAAAGGAAAAGGAAAATTTTATAAAGAAAATAAAAAATGAAGGTATATTTTATGAAAATCATGGGATTAGATATTGGTGGAGCAAATACAGATTGTGTAATAATAGATATTAATGATAAACATGAAATCAAATCCATCCAAGAATACAAAGAATATTTACCAATGTGGAAAGATAATGAGAAATTACAAGAATGTCTTATAAAATTATATGATAATGATTCTGAAATTGAAGTTATATGTGTATCAATGACAGCAGAACTTGCAGATTCATATACTAGTAAAACAGAAGGAGTGCTTGATATTTCTAAAAAAGTAATTGAAACTTTTTCTGAAAAAATAGTTAAATTTGTAACATTTAATGGTTTAAAAAGTTATGATGAAATTTTAAAAAATCCTCTTGATGCAGCTGCTGCTAATTGGATTGGAACTGTGAATGCTATTAAATATATTAAAAATAATTGTATTTTTATGGATATGGGTAGTACTACTACAGACATTATACCTTTAAAAAATAGGACTGAAATCGCATCAGGCCATAGTGATACTGAACGACTAGGTACTGGTGAATTAGTATATACTGGAATGTTACGTACTAATTTAGCAACTATTGTACATGAAGTACCAGTTAAAAATATTCCAACATCAGTAAGTAGTGAACTATTCACAATATCTGCAGATATTCATAGAATATTAGAACATATAACAGAAGAAGAATATACCTGTACAACTCCTGATGGAAAAAATAAGGACTTAACCTCCTGTAAACGAAGATTATGTAGATTAATTTGTGCTGATTTAGATACTTTAACTGATGAGGAAATAATTAATATTACAAAATACATCTATGAAAAACAAGTCGAACAAGTAACTCAGGGATTAATAAAAGTTGTTGAGAAAACAGGACTTACATCAGTTATAATTTGTGATTTAGGAAATAGTAAAATCTGTTATAATGCGGCAAAAAAATTAGGTTTAGATATTATAGACATTGATGAATATATTTCAAAGAAATCTATGAGTATTATTACTGCAATAGGTGCAGTTCAAATGTATCTTGAAGAGCAGGATACTAATATTCAATTAATTCATTGTATATAATTTTCAAAAAAAAATGTAAAGTAATCAAGTTACTTTACTCAAACTATTTTTTTTATCCTTAGTACCATACATCTTTTAAATTAATAGCATATGCAAACATATTTGCTCCAAGATGTAAAAATACACTTACAAATAATATTATAATAATCATAGATAATTGTAAATGTACTATAGATGATACAAAAATTAAGGATACTATAACAAAATCCAATTGATCAAGTAATGGTACTGGTTTTCCCCGTTCAAAATTAAGTCTTCTTTTTATAAAACTACCAATTGCATCACCTATTAATGCACCAAAACCTAATACCAATCCAATTAATAATCCCTGAGGAATAAAACCAGACACAATAGTTATTTGTGAAGAAGTTATATTAAAAAAGTAATCACCTATACCATAGGTAGCTAATAATCCTAAAATACCTCCTACAACCATTCCAAAAAGACCACCTGCAATAGTTCCTCTCCAGGTAACTCCATCCCCAGTTATTCTTCTATTATCCCACGCATTACATCCAAAATCCAATGGTGTTCCACCACCAAATACTAGTGCAGAACCATTAGCCAGATATGCAGGAATCATTAAATATATCGAATAAAAAATTAAATTTAAAATATCCATAATAAACTCCTATCATCTTTATATATTAATATTTTATATTATTCCTTAATAAATAATCCGAATACTCTAAAGACAGAAATATAAAATCAATGATAAGTACATTGTATGTTTAAAAAAAATAGCATAAAGTTATTAAATAAAATTAACATAATTAATTATAATATAAATTATTAACTGACTTATTTAAATTACATTAACAATAGATTATACAAAAATCTTTGGGGGGATTGAAATAACAACCATATCAAAAACTAAGAGTTTATGTCCTGAATGTTTAAAAATATTAGATGCTGAAGTGTATGATGAAGATAATACAATATATATTGAAAAAACATGCCCAGAACATGGAAATTTTAAAAATACATACTGGCGTTATGCTGATGCATATAAAAAAGCTATAAACTATGAATCAGAAGAACATCCAATTAATAACCCATCTAAAATAGCTGATGGTGATTGTCCATCAAACTGCGGACTCTGCAATAAACATGAAAGCCAAACAGTACTAGGTTTAATTGATGTTACTAATAGATGTAACTTAAGATGTCCTATTTGTTTTGCTAATGCAGCAGCCAGTGGAACATTATTCGAACCAAGTCAAGATGAAATAAGACAAATGCTTAAAAATCTTCGTAAAAATAGACCAGTACCCACAACAGCTATTCAATATGCTGGAGGAGAACCTACAGTACGTGATGATATAGTTGAATTAATTAAAATAGCTAAAGAAGAAGGATTCACCCATACTCAAATTGCAACAAATGGAATTGCCCTTGCAAATAATGAAAATTTAGCTCAAGAATTAAAAGATGCTGGACTTAATACAGTATACTTACAATTTGATGGAATAACTGAAGAACCATATATCAAAACACGTAATGCTAATATATTAGGTAAAAAAATAGAAGCTATAGAAAACTGTAGAAAAGCAAATTTAGGTATTGTTCTTGTACCTACACTAGTTACAGGCATTAATGATGATCAAATTGGAGATATTATTCAATTTGCTTTAGATAATATTGATGTTATAAGAGGAGTGAACTTCCAACCAGTATCATTCGCAGGCCGAACTCCTTCAGATAAAGTTGAAGAACAACGTATAACTATTGATGACTTCATGAAAGCAATTGAAAAACAAACAAATGGAAATATTCCTGAAAATTCATTCTACCCAGCTTCATCTGTTGCACCAATATCTGATTTAATAGCTGCTATGAATGAAAGTGAAGCAGAAGTTACATTAACATGCCACGAACATTGTGGAGTAGGAACATACATATTCAAAGAAACGGATGGATCTATAATACCAATTACTGAATTTATTAATGTGGATAAATTCATTTCATTAATAGAAGAAAGTATTCCCGGATTTGAAAAACAAAGCAGACTTTCAAAAACAAAAACTATTGCAAAAGCATTAAAAGAATTACCTAAAACAGTTAATACTCATGAAACACCATCATATTTGGATATGACTAATTTATTAAAAAACATATTCATTAAAAAAGATTATGAAGCTTTAGGTGATTTCCACATGAATGCATTACTTGTTTCATCAATGCACTTCATGGACCCATTCAACTTTGATCAAAATAGAGTACGTAGATGTGTAATTCATTATGCTACTCCTGATGGTAGAATTATCCCATTTTGTACTATGAACAATATATATAGAGAAGAAATTGAAGAAAAATGTCATATACCTTTAGATTCAGATAGGGCTAAAGCAATAATGGATAATATTAGAAAAGCAAAATTAGAAAGTATTCAGAAATCAAAAAAATAGTGATTATTTAAAAATAATTTCCTATTTTTATTTTAAAACGAAAACAAATATTTTATTAGTGAAATATGTGTTTAAATCAAAAGAAAGGAAATTCCAATTTATATTAACTAAAAAAAATATATTTAAATAGTACGATATAGTTTAATTATAATAAGGAGATGAATTATCATGACAAAATTACCATTAACACCTTTAGGTAGAATTATGAAAAATGGTGGGGCTGAAAGAGTAAGTGAAGATGCTAAAGAAGAATTATCATCCTTTTTAGAAGATCAAGCTTCAGAACTTGCTAAAATTGCATTGAATAATGCTAAAGAAGAAGGTAGAAAAACTCTTAAAGCTGAAGATATTGTAATGGCTTACAAAGAATTATAACTCATTACCATAAATTATCATTCGAAAAACAGAGAAAACAGTTTTTCTTTAATTTTTTATTTTTTTAAAATCATTTTTTGACATTGAAATATTTTTATAATAAATTTCATCATTTTCTCTTATTTTAAGTGCTACAACAGTGAAATCTATATTAAAAAAAAGATTTTCTAAAGTAAAAACAGATAATTCAACAATTGGATAAATTAACCTATTTTCCAAAGTTATTGGTTTTAATACGTATAATTTATTTTTAATCATGCAGAATCAACTGATAATAGTTTTTATTAAATTTCTAAGATTTTTTGTTGTAATTATTTTTATAATAATTTGTATTATTTTATATAAAAAAATATTACAAGATATATCCATGTCTGTTTTTATAATTAATTTATTAATTTCTGGTATTAATAATACTTCTAATCCTAATGGATAGAAAGGTGCAGTGATTGCCCAAATCATACTACATAGTTTAATTGTTAAATTATTATCATTTAAACCAAGATTTATATCCATATAACTTTTCTTAAATTTACAAATTTCTGTTAATAATTTAATTATTTTAAGTAAATCTTCTTTTGATTCTATTATAAGTGGAATTATTTTTTCTATTGTTTCATTGAAATTATGTTCATCAGTTTCTTTTGAAGATTTATCTTTCTTTAAAGATTTATTCTTTCTATTAAGGGTTATTGTTAATATATTAAATTTATGAGAATATATATTTAGATTAGTTTTAAATAATCTGTCATCCATATCAATTACAAATTCTAACAAACTATAATTTATATAAATAAAACCATCCATATCATTATTGTAATTTTTAAATACTATATGTATATCTACAGGTTTGAAAATTATATAAAAAAACAAGAATATTAAAATAAACAATGATATAATTAATATTTGGACTAACATTTTTAAAACCAATTGTAATTAGAAGAACTTATTTAATATATAATATCATGTCTTAATATATTATTTATTATCTTAAAAAAAATAAAAAAATCATATGTATTTATTCTTTTTTCGTTGATTTAACTTTAGTTTTAATCTTATCAATACTATTTGTATTTTCTTCAGGAACTTCCTCTCCTGACATACCCATACCTTGATTTCCAATTAAATCAAAAATCACTTTTCCTACATCTACAAGTAAATCCCCAAGAGGTGTACCTGTACCTTCAATAGGTAATATTTCAACACCATTTGGTCCTGGAATATTATGATGTATTACAACAAATGCTACAGGATCAATAGATCCTCCACCTCCAGCACCACCCATTTCAGTTTCAGTTTTCCCTTCATTTTTACCTAAACCTATTCCAAAACCTAATGCTACTTTAGAAATAGGAATAATAGTTTTATCTTTTGTAGTGATTGGGTCCCCAATAATACTATTTGCATTCATGACATTCTGAATTTGAGTTAATGTTTTATCAAGTGAACTATCAAGATCCATATAATTTTTACTCCTAACTTATTTTATTTAATATTTATATGTATAATTTTTTTAACTTATATTTTTATACACCAATAAAACTACCAAAAAGTATATATATTAGTATTTAAAAACATATTAAATAGTCTTAAAAGAAGATATTTCTGGGCCGGTGGTCTAGGGGTATGATACCTCCTTGACGTGGAGGGGATCAGGAGTTCAAATCTCCTTCGGCCCATATTTGATAAATTATTTTTAAAAAGCCGTGGTAGTTCAGTTGGGAGAACGCCAGACTGAAGATCTGGATGTCGCTGGTTCAAGTCCGGCCCACGGCATAACCTTTATAATAAATACTATTTTTAAAAGAACTTTTACAATAAATATTAAAAAAAAAGATTTTTTTACTCAAAGATATCAACCTAAATTCAAAAATTAACTTTTAATAAACATAAATATTACTTTAATTACAAAATAAAGAAAATTTATCTGAATAAAATCATTTTAATAGTTTTCTAAGTTAAAACCAAGAAAAACTAAAATCATTAAAAAAAAAATAAGGAGTTTAATTAAAATCTACGAGAACCCAATCTCCTAAACAATTTCTGAACTAATAATTCACCAATCAAACCACCAATTCCAGTTATAATTGCACAAACTATCATTGAAATAAGTACAACTGCAACATCTCTAGATACCATTAAAGTAATTAATCCAACTACAATTCCAATTAAAGAAGTTGTTTGAAAAGAATCCTTATAACTCATTTTTGGTAAGATGAAAACCGCCAGTATACCTGCTATTAAAAGAGAAGCAATAATTACCAACATTAATGATTGAACATTCTGTGTAACAAATATCATCATTCCAGCAGTTGTTGTAGGTACTGTATTTTCATCAAAAATAAAACTTAATCCAACAAATGAGAAAAAGAAAAAATCAATTACCCCAATAATTAAAGCAATTAATCTAAATAACCAATTAACTTTCACATTTTGAGGATTTATTATAATTTGAGGTTGTCCTTGAAGTTGTTGAGATTCTGAATTATCAGATAATCTATTAATACTTTCATTATATTTTTGAATACTTTCCAAATCATATTGTAATTGAAAATCAGTAGATCCACAATACAAACAACTACCAGTCTCACGAGGATTGATTGATTTACATTTTGAACATATTTTATTATAAGATACTTGTGGTAAATCAATACCTCTTAATATAAATTGTAATTCTTGTTCATCACGTGCAAATTCCAACGTATGTCCACAGTTTTCACATTTATCAAATACCAATGGCATATTTTCATTAACCTTAATAAATCGTTTACAATTACGACATACTATATAACTCATAAAATCAAGTTCCTTTTATTATATTAAAATATAATCTTTTTATCTCCATGTATATATAATAATTTTTACTTAATATATTATTCTACTAATTTTGCTGAAAGATATGTTCTTTTTCCTTCCATAATTTCTACATCAACAAAAGAGCCTATTTCAACATTATCCACAATAACATTTTTATAAGAATCGGTATAACCCACATATCCTCCAGAGGATCCTTTAGAAGTTATTAAAACTTTTTGTTTAGAACCCTCATATTTTTTATTATTATCTAGCATTACTTCTGTTTTTACTTCATTTAATCTATGAGACCGACTTTTCATAGTTTTATGATCAATTTCCTGTAATGTATTAGATTTTGCTCCAGGTCTATGCATATATTTTGATATATGAATTATATCAGGTTTAATTTCACGTAATAAATCCAATGTTTCTTCAAAATCATCTTCAGTTTCAGTTGGATAACCTACAATAATATCTGTAGCTAATGACATGTCAGGTATCTCCTTACGGAATTCATTGACCATATATTTGAAATCATCTAATGTATGCTGCCTATTCATTTCTTCCAATACTTTTTTACTACCTGTTTGTATTGGCAAATGTACAAAATTAAATATCTTATCATTATTTTTAAATGCTGCTATTACTTCAGGTAATTGATCTTTAAGACTCTTAGGATGCATCATACCTACACGTATACGAAAATCACCTTCAATTTGACCTAATTCATTTAATAAATCTGCAAATGATTCATCATTATCTAAACCAAAACATGCAGAATCCTGAGCTGTAACTTGTAGTTCTTTACAACCATGTTCAATTGCATCTTTAGCTTCATCAACAATAATATCAATTGGATAACTTACTAAAAAGCCTCTAGCTATTCTTGTACAACAGAATGTACATGCCCCATTACATCCTTCACATATTTGAAGAATATGAATTAAGGAATCATTCTGTTTTTTATTTTTACCTGCCTTAATTACTGTGGTTTTCCCATATTCATGTACAATTTCATCATTCATTGCTTTGTCCACAACTTCCCCTATTTTATCTAATTTATGAGGTCCAATCCAACAATTATCTCCTGCGAATTTATTAAGACGTACAGGATCTACTTCAACCATACATCCACCAATAATTAATTTCTTATCAGGATATTCTGTTTGAATTTTACGAATTTTTGTAATCATTTTTTGTTCTGTTGGTAATTTAACATAACAAGTATTTAATATAATTACATCAGCTTCTTCTAAATCATAAACTATTTCATGGTCATCTAACAGCATATTCATCATAATATCACTATCAGCTTGATTAAACGTGCAACCATGTGTTTCTAAATAAATTTTCATGTTATCACAAAGCAATTTTTCTAATTAATTATAATCTTTTTCTTTTATAGTTGTTTTTACAACATATTCTGTTAAATCATATTTAACTTTAGATTTATCATTTCTAGGTAGAAGTCGTCCATATACCCTTTTTATTACTTTAGCATATGCATAACCTTTTCTCATATTTCTTTCTAATGTTTTGAAAGCATATATTCTGAATTTAAGTCCTTTAACTTCACCTACTTCACCTATTGCAAATATAAAATCACGTTCTACTTCAATTTTATGAGATAATACAGTACCATGATTATCAATTGATAACCCAATACGTGCTAGAGTATCTAATGATTTAACCCAAATTGTTTTAATATCAACCACAGGACATTCATAAACTCTATTTTCTTCCATATTTTCAATAGATGTAACTTCAACATCTTTATCATCAATATATAATAAAGTTCCTGTTTCCAAATATTCATCAGAATATAATTTAACTGTAGTTTTCCAGGAAGTTTCAAATTCACTGATAATTACTCTTACTTCTATTTCATAAGCTTCTTCTGGAGCTATATCCCTATAGATATGACCACAATCATCACATTTAACTAATAATTCTCTATTATTTTTACCATTACTTTTTAGTATTTCATATTCATCAAACCCACATATAGGACACACCATATTTACTCCCCCTTATTTTTTAAGTATTGATTTACAAGACCACCATTTTCTAATATATCCAACATGGTTGGATCAAATGGTTTTATTTCAAATGTTTTTCCAGTTGTTTCATTAATAATTATACCTTCTTCAACATTTACTTCAACAATATCCCCTTCATTTGCTTCGATATCAGCAGTTACTACAGGTAATCCAATATTTATTGCATTTCTATAAAATATTCTTGCAAAAGATTTAGCTATAACAACAGACACACCTGCTGTTTTTATTGCTACTGGTGCTTGTTCACGTGATGAACCACAACCAAAATTCCATCCACCAACAATTATATCACCATTATTTACTTTACCTGCAAATTCAGGGTCTTCTGCTTCCATTACATGTGCTGCTAAATCTTCTGGATTAAATGTTCTTAGATATCTTCCTGCAATTATCACATCTGTATCTATACAATCTCTGAATGTCCACACTTTTCCTTTCATTTTTTCCATTATAATACCTCATTTTTTTATTATTGAACCTTGATTTTTCCCTTTAGTTATCCATACCTTACTTTTTTCACCCATCATGTCAATAAGGTCCTTTTTCATACTGTTTACATTAGTATCTGTTATTCCAAAACATGTAGGTCCAAAAGAACTCATTCCTACTGCAGGAATTCCATTATTATCCATATATTTAATAATGTCTGTTATTTTATTTGATTGTAAATTTCGTTCTATTTTTTTAAAGCCCAAAGTTTGTATTTGATTTACTGCTTCTCCAAAAGAAACTATATCTTTTTCTACTACTGCCGGCATTAACTTCATCAATGTAAGATAACTTATTTTTTCAACATCATTCATAGCTATAGGTGTGTATTCTTGAAATATATTTACTTCTTTATCACCAGAAGCCCCTGGAATCCTATTTGGAGTTGCTAATATTATATTCCATTCTTCTGGAAAATCATATCGTGCAAGTAAAGGAGGTGGTGCTACTTTTGATACAGATGAAGGTAAAAAATTCTTTTTAACACTTCTTTTATGACCTCCATCAATTATTAAACCACCTTTATCAAATGAATGTACTCCAATACCACTAGTTCCCCCACGTTGTACAATTTCTGCTAATTCATAAGTACTTAATTCAATATTATTTAATTTTGCAACTAAACGTGCTGTTGATAAAGCAAGTTGTGTTCCAAGACCTAAACCTTGATGAAAAGAATATATTTGTTCAATATGGAATGTGTATGATTTGTTTACACCTAAATACTCATTCATTCTTGTACATGCATCGAGTATCTTATAATTACAATCATTAATATGAGTGTTAAAATCTAATTTATCATCATATAATATTTTTGTTTCAGAAGAAGTTTCATTACATGTCATAATGAGTGATGGATTTTTTAGAGTTATCCCTATACCACCATCAACACGACCTTCTGAACCATTAAGATCTATTAATGATAAATGTAGTCTCGAAGAAGTTTCTATTTTCAACGTAATACAACCTAAAAAATGTTTTTTAAATAATTTATAAACTATTGTTATTTTTGTGAAAAGTTATTAATAGTATTTATCCTATTTGAATAAAAATGTTTTGAAGATTAAAAAAATAGAGAAAGAATAAAATTATATGAATTTAGACATGTATGGACCATCTTTATGATATCCTAATTTACGATAATAATCTCTTACGCCTATACCACTTATAATCAGCATTTTATTTCTCTCAAATTCATTTTTAGCAATTTTTTCAGCTTCTTTAATAAGTTCTGCACCATAACCTTTATGTTGCCATAGATTTTTCTCATTTTTACCTATTTTCTGCATTTGTCCATAAACATGTAATTCTCGTATAAGTGCACTGTTATTTGTTATTTCTGGACGGAATATATTTTCAGAAGGTATTCTTAATCTAGTAAATCCTATTATAATATCATTATCAGGATCTTCTATAGATAAAAATATTTCGCGTCCTCCAGTTACTTCATAGTCTGTTCGTAGTAATTCTATGTTATTATAATTTGGTTCAACACCCTGTGCTCGTTTATGTCCTACTTCTCTACATCGAATACATTGACATTGCACATCTTCTTCTTCAAGTCTATTATATACTAATTCTCCTAGATTAGATTTCTTTACTCCTGCATCAATTAATGTGGCTGGAATATCTCTTTGAATTCTCATAGTTCTAACCCATTTAGGAAGTATCTTTTTAACTTCTACAATTAAATCTACTGCTTCTTCAGATGTGTAAGGTTCATATTCACCTTTTTGCCACATCTCATAGAATTCAGAACCTTCTGTAACAAGACATGGATATATTTTTAACATATCTGGTGAAAATAGAGGTTCAGTGAATAATCTTTTAAACATGTTTAAATCACTGTTAAATGTGGAAAGTAATCCTGGCATCATATGCATAGCCACTTTTATACCGGAGTCTCGAAGAAGTTGGTTTGCTTCAATGACATCTTGAATTCTATGTCCTCTATCCACTCGGTTATAAATATAATTATATAATGTTTGTACTCCTAGTTCTACACGAGTAACTCCAAAATCCAACATTCTATTTACATCTTCTTGTTTTGCAAAGTCAGGTCTTGTTTCAAATGTTAACCCAATACATCTAACTTTACTGTGTTCATTTATTTTTTTCACATCGTGTAAATATTGGAAATCAGTTGGTGGTGTTATATTTGCTTCTCTTTGATTTGGAGGAAGATTATGAATTATTGATGAAAAATCATTCATAGCTCGTAAACACTGTGTTACAAACCATTGTTGATAATCAATAGGTCTTGATGCAAATGTTCCTCCCATAATAATAAGTTCTACTTTATCTATTGGATGTCCTATATTTCTTAGTTGATATAATCTATTAAATGTTTGAATATAAGGATGGAAATTAAACATTCTTGCTCTTAAAGCTGCTGGTTCTTCACCAGTGTAACTTGGAGGAGCTATACTACTTTCTGGACAATATTTACAACGACCATGAGGACATTTATGTGGATGACACATTACTGCAACAATAGCTACTCCTGAAATTGTCCTAGTAGGTTTTTTCATAAGTATTGGTCTTAAAGAATCAAGTTCTTCAGGTTTTGCATATTGTAATATTTTAGAATTACTCATAAAACCAGGTAAATTTAAATTTCTACATGTTTGTATTTTCAATTTTTCCAATTCTTTTTTTGTTGTTATGTTATTTTTTTAGAGCTTCTTCTATTATTAATCGACATGCATCTTCCATTTATTATCCTCCTTACACAAAAAAATTACTTATTTATTAATTTATTTTTAATCAAATATAAAACAATACAAATTTAAAACATGAATAGTAAATAATATATTATAAAACTTATTAGGAGTGTTCTACATGAAAATCACGGAACTTATTAATAAAAAAGTATTAGATGATAATGCTAATGAAATTGGTAAAATTCAAAACATTGATTTAGATTTAAAAGAAAATACAATTTCAAAAATAATCATTAATCTAAATGAACTTAGTTTAAGAAAAACTACTGTTGAAGCAACAATCGATATGGTGTCTGAAATTGGTGATTATTTATTATTAAATGTACCTAAATCAGAACTTCTAAAAGAAGAAGAACCAGTTGAAGTTCCTGATGTAGAAATAGTTAATCCAAATGAATTAGAAGAGAAAAGTAAATAACTAATTCACTTTTCAGCTTATTTTTTCATATTACGTTCTTGTAATGTTAATACTGCATTTTTAAATTCTTTTCTGAATTCCATTACCTCTTCAGTAGGTATAGAATAACTTACTCGTACATATCTATCCCCAAAGAGTTTACTAGTATAATTTCCTTCTCTTACAAATATATTTTTTTCTTCTAAAAGATATTCTGATAATTGTACTGGTTCAATACCTGTTTCAGATATATCAATAACCATCATATTTCCATCAGATGGATAAACTGGTAAAAATGTACCTGGTGTTTCATCAACAGCTTCCTTTATTAATTTTTGATTATTGAAACAAGTTTGTCTTATATCTTCAATCCAGTTTGACTTACTTTTTAAACCAGCAATTCCTGCTTCTTGTGCTAATGAATTTGTTCCTAAATCATTAATTACACTAGCTCTCATTGGTCTCATTAAGTCAGGAGAACTTATTACAGCACCAATTCTTAAACCAGCCATTCCAAATATTTTAGAAAAACTATATACTGTAATTGTATGTTCTGGAGCATATTTTGCCACTAAAGTATGTTCTCTTGCAAAATCTTTGTAGGTTATATCATGCAATACTATAATATTATTTTCTTTAGCAATTTCTGCAATTTCTTTTATTTCATCTTCTGTATAGGCAGTTCCTAATGGATTTAATGGATCTATTAATATTATTAATTTAGTTTCTGCATCCATATTTTGTCTAATGAGTTCAGGTGTTAATTTATAACCACATTCTTCATTATATATTGGTACTTCTTTTACATGATTTCCAAATCTGTTACAAAAATTGTTAATTATAAGATATCCTGGATCTGATGCTATTGTATTTGTTACATGATATAATGATGTACTGATTGCTAAGTATAATGATTCTGTTGCACTTGCTGTTACTTGTATATCAAATATATTTGAATCTAAACCTAAATCTTCAAGAATTAATTCTTTTAATTCTGGAAAACCTTCAGGTGGTGGATATTTACAATAATCTCTTTTTTTAGCTGCTGTGATTAAAGCATTTTCTATATCCTTATCTTTTTGAAGATGGTTTGTATTTTGACCCATCCATATTAAATCTTCTTTTTTATATAAATAATCAAAGAAATCATTTATATTATCAAATCCTTTTGGTATTCTTTTTTCTTTTTTCTTAAATGCCATATATACACACCTATATTTCCATTAATTATGTTATTCCCTCATCAGTAATTGAAAATGTGACTGATATTCCAGGTGCCTTTGTTTTATGTCTTTGTAATATTGCTGAACGTTTTGTTGAACCTGGTATTCTTTCTATTTCAACAATAATTTTACTCCAATATTTTAAAACAGTCCCCCCAATTGGTTCAACTATTAGATCATCTTCATCAAATGGTGAATATATTTGATTTGTTATTAGTACTGCTATATTATATTCCCTACTTAATGTTAGAATTTTAGCCATTGTACGTCCTAATTTCTTATTAATATCAGAAGGATCCCCTTCTTCTACACGATATAATGCAACAATTGAATCTATTATCAGAACATCTATGTTTTTCTCTTCTTGAAGTAGCTTTTCAATATTTTGAATATCTAATTGTTGTTCATTAAATGATTTTGGTTCAAATAGATAAATATTATTCGCTATTGAATCAAAATCAGATCCCGCTATTTGTTGTATTCTTTCTAAGGATAAACCACCTTCAGTATCCATATATATTGCTTTAGAATTATTTTTTGTAGATTCATATAAAACAGTTAAAGCTATATTTGTTTTACCACAACCCGGTGGTCCATAAATCTGAGTTATACAACCTTTTTCAATTCCACCACCTAAAATATCATCTAATGATGAATTTGTAGGAATTAGAACAGATTTTGTTAAGTCTGAAAGTGTTCTCAATTTAATATCCCCATTTTTTTTCTAATTACTAAAACATTTTTATAACTAAGTTATATTTTGTAATTAGTAATATAAATATTTGAATTACGAATAGTGAAAAAAATCAAGATTAATCAATCAATATACAAAAAAAAGGTTATTTAATTTAAAAGTTTTAAAAAAAAGAAAAAGGTTAGAATGTTGTATTTTTATACAACTTATGTACTATTAGTAGATGTGCTGGCATACTCATATACATCCCATACACTTATTCCAGGCTCAGAGTGAGTCATGTTAAATCTTGTTGTGTTCATTCCACTTTCAAGATATAATTTTGTGAATACAGAATCTTCTAAGTATGAATCAAATAATACTGTGAAGTAAGAACCATCAGTTTGATGTATTGCCATGATAGACATGTTACTATTATTATTAACTATTCTTTCAGTTAACTGATTGTTATCCACATATATTAATTTATGTGGTTTAATTAATTCATTTCCAGTACCATCTGTTAATTCAGTAGCCATACGTTCTTTATCTTCTGTTGTAGATTCATTTAATGTTTTATTTAATTTAGATTGATCTACATATGCAAATGTCATACTGGTTCCATTTGTATCATTACTTGTTGAAGCTACTCCAACAATTCCATTACTATAATCTAAAGTAAAGGTATTTCCATTTATTTGCTCAACTTCACTTTGTCCTGGATAATATGAGTAATGTGTTGAGGTTTGGTTTTGGAAATCCCATGTACCAAAGTAAGACCACCATGCTGCTTTTGAAAGCATATCTGAACTTAATATTAAATTAACTGGTTTTGTATTAGCCGGATGTGTTAAATCTAATACTGCATTAGCTTCTTGTTGAGATAATCCATATGTTCCAGTTAATGCTGTGTTTGCTGCTGTTCTATCCATTGGTAGAATTGCATTTAATATTTCTACTGATTTACTTGTATCATTTGTATATAAATCTAATGTATTTGAAGCTTCTTCTCCACTATTTGCTAACATTCTTAGAATACCAGCAGATAAGTTTTCATCATGAGTTTGTAATGCATTACCTATCCAATATGCTCTCATATTGTTCTGAGAACCTCCATCAAATACTACTTGACGATCAGCTACTGCTGTGAATAGGTGACCGAAGTCCCACCAAGATGCAAGTACTGTATCTTCAGCTGTGTTTGCTTTTATCCAAGTTAATGTGTTGTACATATCATCATTTGTACTTCCCACAGCAGCTGCTGCAGTAGTATGGTCTGCCATCATTGGACTTGCAACTGCTAGTAATACTAGTACTACTGCTATGGCTGTAACATAAGATTTTTGTTCTATTTTTAAGTCAACATACTTAATTATTATTCCTACGAATAATCCTGCAAGTAAAGCTACTGGCACTTCAAATTGTTCTATAAACCTTGTACCTTGAGTTAACATTACAGCTATACCTAAAATCCAAAGTAATGTTAGAACAAATAGGAATAAATTATTATTCTTTTCATCAACAGTCCATTCAAATTTTCCAGGTCTGAATACATGTTCATGATGAGCCATTTCTTCTGCTTTTTTAGTTTTAGGTGTATATCTTCTGTTTCTAACTTTTTTATCTGTTGGAGCTTGAACTTCTTCAACAATTTTTTCTTCTGATTTTGGTCTTTTTCTTAAAACATATGCCAATAATACTAAACCAAGTAATGCATAAATTAAAGAGAATAAACCTCCACTTTGATTTGCAATGTCAATTACTTCTGGTATTTGCATCTCACCTACAGATACATATACATTAGGATATGCTGTACCTGCTGTAGCACTTTGTAAACTGGTAGATAAACCAACAACACTTGATATTGATTCAAACATTGATCCACCAACAGTAATTACTAATAATATTACTGATGCTATAATAAATACAATTAAGGTTATTGTAACTGGATTATTAGATAACCATTCTTTGACATTGGAAATATTTTTACCATCTTTTTTATCTACAAAATAACTAATTGGTAAATATAATATTAATGTACCAAATGTTAATAAAACCATATAAGTATATCCACTCCAAGATAGAGAGAATAATGCTAAGAATAATGCTGAAATTATTGCATAAATTCCTTTATATGCTGGTTTTTTAGCATATACACTTTCTGTTAAGAAAAGTACTATCATTAAGGGTAATAATACGTTGAACATATCTGTATCAAAGAAACCACCATATGTGTGTGAGAAATATGCTGGTGCTGCTCCTGCAATTATACCTGCAACAATTGCTCCCCATGTACTACCAGTAGCTCGTTTTACTATGAAAAATGCTGGTAATACTGCTAAAGATCCTATTATTGGACCTAACCAGAATGCAACTTGTGTTAATGATACTGATCCAAATAAGTTTACAAAATTATAAACTATTGCAGCTAAAACTATAATTACTGGTTGATAATCTGCTTCACGACCATTTGGTGACGTAGATAATGAATCCCAATCAGTTCCATTAATAACACTATCACCCAAGTGACCTGTTTCTAAGTAATTCTCAGTTAAACGATAATTATAATATGAGTCTATCTCCGTGAAGTACGGCATTCCACTATCATCTTGATATAATGCTTTTTGACTTGAATCTGAGATTCCACCGAGATTTACTGTTTCTGCTCTCACTGCAAAAACTGCTAATACTAGTAATATCGCTATGAGAAATGGCGCTATTTTAATTGCTAATTTTTTATTGTCCATGTGATAATTCTCCTTTTTACCTCCAATTTTGATGGAAAGTAGGATAATATTCATCTACTATTGATAAAGTGTTTCTTTCAATTCAAATTATAAACAGTATCTAACGAGAATAAATTATTCAATACTAGATTGTTTATTATATATTAATCAAAAAAATATCCTTATAAAGATTTAAGTTTAAAGATATATTTAAATTTATAAAAAATAGTTTTAAAAAAAATAGAACAATATAAAAGTAGAAAAAATAAAAAAATAAAAAATAATTAATTAAAACAAGAATAAAAAATAATAACTAACTAATTTTATTAAAACTCACTTCAAAACAAATTATTTAAAGTATACTATACACATAAGAATTAAAAAAAATTAAAAAAAATCCATTAATACTTATTGAAATATATGAAAAAAATTTTAATAAAAAATAAAAATCATAATATAATATATTATATAGACGAATTTCTATTATAAAAAAATAATTTATAAATCAACAAAAAAATAACAGGTTGATCATATAATGACAAAGGATATCTTAACATATTTTCAAAACAAAAAATGGTTCAGAGACAGAATAGAACATATAGAAGAAATACCAGCAAGAAGAGCAAGATACACAACAGAAAAAGTAGAATTACCTAAACCTCTCGAAAATTACCTTGAAGAAAATGAAATTAAGTTATACACACACCAATATAAATCATTAAAATATGTAAGAGAAGGACATAATGTTATTATCACAACACCAACCGCTAGTGGAAAAACATTATCCTTCACACTACCCGTACTAGAAGATTTGACAAATAACAAAGAAGACACTGCATTATATATATACCCAACAAAAGCATTAGCTAATGATCAACTAAAAAGTATACTAAAAATAGATGAAGCCTGTGATTTAGAAATATTTCCTGCCAAATATGATGGAGATACTCCTAAATCCAAACGTCCAGAAATAAAAAGAAAATCCCGACTTGTCATAACAAATCCATACGAACTACATCTCATATTACCATGGCACAGTCAATGGAAACGATTCTTTGAAAATATAAAATATATAATTATTGATGAAGCACACCAGTACCGTGGAGTATTTGGATCCAATATGGCATTTCTTATAAGACGTTTGAAACGAATATGTAAGTTTTATGGTTCAGAACCTCAATTTATTATATCAACTGCTACACTAGCAAATCCTGTAGAATTTAGTGAAAAGTTAACAGGACTTGAATATAAACTAGTTGATGAAAATGGGTCACCTTCAGGTAAAAAATACTTCATATTCTTCAATCCATACGCTATAGAATCAAAAAATCCATCAATACATAATGACACATTACAACTATTTAATACATTTATCCAAAATGACTTTCAAACAATATGTTTTGAAATATCACGAAAAATGGCAGAAGTAATAGCACTACGATCAAAAGAACAATTCAAAACAAAACAGCCAGAACTATGTAATAAAATAACAGCATATCGTGCAGGATATACTGTAGATGAAAGAAAAAAAATTGAAGACGATCTTAAAGAAGGAAAACTAAAAGGTATTGTCACAACAAATGCATTAGAACTAGGAATTAATATAGGTTCATTAGATAGTGTAATTATCTCAGGATATCCAGGAACACTTATATCCACATGGCAACAAGCAGGACGAGCAGGACGAAGTAATCAAGAATCAATAATAACCATGATTGCATTTCAAAACCCACTAGATCAATACTTTATGAAACATCCAGAATTATTTTTTAATAAAACACATGAACATGCAATAATAGATTTAAATAACCAACAAATACTACGAGACCACCTGAAATGTGCAGCATATGAAAATCCTTTAAAACTTAATGAAATTGAAAGTTTTGGATTTGATGATGAAGGTATTGTAATAGATGAAATAAGTGATCTTGAAACAGAAGGTATTATAAAATATGCCGACAACCAATGGATATATGATGACCAAAATCTATTAAAGAAAGATAAATCACCTAACTTTGAAGTAAATCTAAGTGACGTTCGTTCAGAACCATACAAAGTATTTAATGGAAATCAATTCCTTGAAGAAATGAATGAAAAGCAAGCATTTAGAGAAGCTCATGAAAATGCAGTACTAATCCATAATGGAGACACCTACCTTGTAAGAAAAATGGACATACAAGAAAGAAGAGTGTATGTTAAAAAGAAAAATCTAAATTATTATACTCAAGCATTGAAAGAAGTAGATGTAAAAATATTAAGAGAAGAAAAGGAAGAAAAAATAGGAGATATTACACTTAGTTATGGTCGTCTAAATGTAACTGAAAAATATGATAGATATAATGTAATAAATTATAGTAAAATAATTTCTTCAAAGAAATTAAATTTACCACCATTAAATTTCAAAACAAAAGGATTTTGGTTCACCATACCATTTGAAATAAAAGAACAATTAAAAGAAGAACTAATAAATGATGAAAAATTTAATGACGTTTTCATGGGTTGTCTACAAGGAGTAGAAAATGTAATGCTCTCTGTTACACCATTTCATGTAATGTGTGATACCTATGACTTAGGAGGTGTTACTAAAAATATGCATGAAAATACATTAAATGCAACTATATTCATATATGACGGATTTGAAAATGGAGTTGGATTAACCCTAAAAGCATTTAAATTATTTAAAAACATTATTAAAATGGCATATGAGCTAGTTAGAGATTGTGAATGTGAATCTGGATGTCCAGCATGCATATATAGTTCACAACAACAGACAGATGATAAATACTTGAATAAAAAGGGCACATTAATTATATTAAAAGAGTTATATGAAATAATTTCAAATAATTAAAAAAAAGATAGGATAAGTGAATTATTCTATTTATTTAACTTCTTCTTTTTCATTTTGTGATTTTTCAAAATCAGCTATTGATGAAGTAAATCTACATTTAGGAAAACCTGTGCATCCAATAAATTCACCATAACGTCCCATACGTTTTATAATATCATTTCCACATTCAGGACATTTTCCAACCACATCATTTGTAGATTTTTGACCACCATTCGCACATTCAAAGTTAAGACAAGCTCTTTGTCTAGGTTTACCATAAGATATTAATGGTAATCCACATTTTTCACATTTAGTTTTTAGCACATTTGCTCCTGATGGTAATGAATATGTTTTCTTACATTTAGGATAATTTGAACAACCTACAAATTTTCCACCACGTGGTGATGAAATAATAATTAAATTACCACCACATTCACATTCACCAACAATTCTACTTTGTTCATAAGCACCATAGAGTTCTTTACCAATATCTTCACTATTTTCATCAATAGAATCAAGAATACCATCTAATTCATTTTTAGCTTCATCAATAACATTTATTTCTGTTATTTCATGTTCTTTAATGTTAGATAAGTCTGTTTCAAATTCACGAGTCATTTGTTCACTAGTTATTCTTTCAGAATATTTTCCAAGTGTATCAATAATTTGTTCACCTAATTGACTAACTTCTATTTTTTTACCTTCAACATATTTTCTAGTATATAATATAGAAACAATATTTGCCCTTGTAGACTTTGTACCTAATCCCCGTTTTTCCAATTCTCTAATTATTGATGCTTGATTATATCGTGCTGGTGGTTTTGTTTCTTTTTCTTCACTTTTAACTTTAGCTTTAGTTGTTTCACCTTCAGATATATCAGGGAATTCTTCATTTTTAACTTTTTTATATTGATATGGATCTAAGTTTAACCAACCTTCTTTTGAAATTCTTTGTCTTGAGAATTCAAAAGGTTCTTCTCCAATATCCAAGTCCACTTTTATGGATTCAATTTCTGCAGGTTCTCCAAATAGACTAATAAATCTATAAGTTATTAAATCATATATTTTCTGATAGTCTGCAGAAATATCCTTAGGTAATGTTCCAGTTGGATGTATTGCAGGGTGTGCTTCATCAGTTTTTTTACCTTCATTTGGTTTGAGTGGTTGTTTTAATTGTTTAATTTTATCTTTATATTTAGGGTCTTTTGATAATTGATTTAGAATATTAGGTAGTCCCAATGAGTCAGGTAATTTTTGTGAAGATGTTCTTGGATATGAAGTATATCCTTCAACATATAAATTCTGTGCTATTTGTTGTGTTTTTCTTGGAGTAAAACCAAATTGTGCATAGGCTTCAGATTGTAATGTTCCTAATTCAAATGGAACTGGTAGTGATTTACTAGATGTTCTTGTTGTTATTTTTGTTACTGTTGCATCTTTTCCTTTACAGTTATCAAGTATTTTCTTAACTTCTTTTTTATCAAAGATTTTACCTTTTTTATGGTCAGCTATTATTCCTTTTTGAATTTTTGCCTTGATTAACCAGTATGGTTCTGGAATAAATTTTTTTATTTCTTTTTCACGTTCTGCTAGAATTGCAAGGGTTGGTGTTTGTACTCTCCCTGCAGATAACTGAACATACCTATTTGAAGCTTTTGACACTGAATCAGTCATTGATTTAGATATATTTACCCCAAATAAAAAATCAAGAATATGTCTTGCTTCACCACTATCTATCCAACTTTGATCATCTTTAAGCGGATATGCTTCTGAATAAGATTTTATAAGATCTTTTTTAGTTAACGCTGAAAATTTCATCCTAAATGAATTTTCTATACTATTACTTCCACAAATATATTTTAAAGCATTATATCCGATTAAGGTCCCTTCTGTATCATAATCACAGGCATGTATAAATCTATCAGCATTTTTTGAAAATTTTTTTATAGTATCAATATAATTTTTAACATATTTTTTTGATTTATCTGTTTCATATAATGGTACCCATTCTACATCATATAATCTTTTTTTCTTTTTATCTGCTGCTTTTAATGAAAATAAATGACCTACTGCAGATAATACAGTAATAGTATCCCCATTATCTTTAACAATTTCATAATATGGTACTCTTTTATATGAATTTTTTACTGGTGAATCTGATAATGCTTGAGCTACTTTTTCTGCCACTTTAGGCTTTTCACAGATAATTAATTCACTCATTATTAAATCTCCCATCCTTTTTTTATTATACTAATAGTGTATTATTCAAAAATTAGTAGTAATAATTATAACTAAATTTAATTCTATTTTTTGAATTTATTCTATATAAAATGATATTTTAATCTATAATATATAATATTGTAGTTTTTCAAAAAATTGATTATTAATTATAAGTAAATATTTTATTAAAATTTAAGAGTAATATATAATTTATTTTACATAATAAAAACAAATATAATAATCAAAGGTGAATTACATGTTAATCGGAGTTATATCAGATACACATATTCCATTTAGATCCTATGAAATTCCAGAAATTGTTTTTAATGTATTTGATAATGTGGATATGATATTACATGCAGGAGATATTGAATCATTAAGTGTTATTGAATCATTAGAAAAAATTGCACCTGTTACAGCAGTACATGGAAATTGTGATCCTAATTTAGGACTTAATGAAAGTGAAGTAATAGAAATAGAAGATTTGAAAGTAGGCTTAATCCATGGTGTTGTATATCCAAAAGGTGATACTCAACAATTATATTATAAAGCTAAAGAATTAGGAGTAGATGTATTAATAAGTGGACATACTCATCAAGCTATGATAGAACAAATAAATGATGTGTTACTTCTTAATCCAGGTAGTCCAACACAACCACGTTTAACTGATCCTACAGTTATGTTACTTGAAATTGAAGGATCAGAAGTTAAAGCAGATATTATTAAAGTAGGAAGACCTACATGCAAAGCTTTGGATTTTTCACAATTTAAATAAGGAGGAATGTTATTTATGAGTCGTTGGAAAGCAAAACATGATAAAGAACATTATTATAAATTAGCTAAAAAACAAAATTATCGTTCAAGAGCTTCATATAAAATAAAACAATTAGATAAGAAATATAATTTATTAAAACCAGATTACAATGTTGTTGACCTTGGTGCTGCACCAGGAGGCTGGAGTCAAGTAGTAGCTGATGTAATTGGTGAAGAAGGAACTGGTCAAATAATTAGTGTGGACCTAGAATACATTAAACCAATAGACCATGAAGCATATACAGGTGTAAAAGGAGATTTCACCACCCCTGAAATACAGGAGACAATTATTGAATTAATTGATGGTAAAGCAGATGTTATATTATCTGATGCATCACCCAAATTAACTGGAATTAAAGATATAGATAATTTCAAAGCATATGACCTTGCAATGGCTGTTATTGATATTACTGAAAATATCCTAAAAAATGAAGGTAATCTTATTATGAAAGCATTCCAAGGTGAAGCTTACCAAGAATTAATTAAAAGACTTAAGAAAAAGTTCAGAAATGTTAAAACCACCAAACCTAATTCATCCCGTAAACGTAGTGCTGAAATGTATGTTATTGCACGAGGATTTAAGGGCGGTAAATAACTAATTAATATAAAAATTTAAAAAAAGATAAATAAATGAAGGATAAATGACAACTTATTTACTTGCTGTTATATTATTATAAATTCCTTCAGCTTCTTTTAATTCTTCTCTTACCTGACTAATTTTATTTTTAATGAATTGATCAGATTTACCATTACCAATATCACTTTCAAGTTCAGTTAAAGTCTGATTCGATTCTGAGAGTTTTATTTTCCCATTATTAAACATTGTTTTAACATTTGCATCAGGCATTGTTCCTAATTGCTGATTTAAAGAAGTGTATTTTTGAGATAAATTATTATACTCCATCTTTAATTGATTTAAATCATCATAAGATGCTCCACTATTAACAGTTGTGGATACAGAATTAGTTACTCCTGAAACAAATATATAACCAACAACAAATAAAGTTAATAAAATTAAAATTATACCAATTAATGAAATTGTTAGAGAAGTTGTTTTAAATAATTTCAACCTTGATCTTTTCATACAAAACCTCTGATACGTTACATGATATATCAATTTGTTAGTTATTTAAACTTTTATTTTTCAGAGTATTAATATTATACTAGTTATATATTAAAAAAATATTCAACCTAAATAATAAAAAACATGAGCTAAATAAAATAATAATATATGACAGTAGAAACTAATAGAAATTCATTTACATCATCAACTGTAAAACTTGAAGAATTCTTCAGTACTCGTTGTAAAGATGAAGTATTTGCAGTTTTAGATATGTATCCTGAGGAAAAATCAGTTATTGTTGATTATAATGATTTAGAGATGTTTGATCCAGACTCTGCTGATTTATTAATTGAAAAACCTGATGAAACCCTTGAAGCAGCAAGTAAATCTATTGTAAATATAGATCCACAACGGAAAAATGCACAGTTAAATGTGCGATTTAAAAATGTACGTAATATTGTACCACTACGATTTTTACGTAGTGAATTTATTGGTAAATTTGTTGCCGTTGATGGTATTGTACGTAAAACTGATGAAATTCATCCACGTATAATAACAGCTGTTTTTGAATGTAGAAGCTGTATGAGAATACATGAAGTTGAACAAAAATCAAATATTATTCATGAACCTGCAGTATGCAGTGAATGTGGTGGACGTTCATTTAAATTAATTCAAGATGAATCAAGATACATGGATACTCAAACAGTAAAACTACAAGAACCCCTTGAAAACCTATCTGGAGGAGATCAACCAAGACAAATAAATATCATCCTCGAAGATGATATGGTTGATACTTTAACTCCTGGAGATAAGGTTAGAGTAACAGGTATTTTAAAAACAAATCGTGATGAACGAACAAAACGATTCAACAACTACATTTATGGTAATTATTTTGAACCATTAGAACAAGAATTTGAAGAATTACACATTGATGAAGAAGATGAAAAAGAAATTATAGAATTAGCAAAATCTCCTGATATTTATGATAAGATTATTGATTCTACTGCACCATCAATACAAGGTTATTATGAAGTAAAAGAAGCTATTGCATTCCAATTATTTGGAGGTACTGCAAAAGAGCTTGAAGATAAAACACGTATTAGAGGAGATATGCATATACTTATTGTAGGAGATCCCGGTATTGGTAAATCTCAGATACTGAAATATGTATCCAAACTTGCACCAAGAGGTATTTACACAAGTGGTAAAGGTACAAGTGGAGTGGGACTTACTGCAGCTGCTGTACGTGATGATCTCGGTGGTTGGAGCCTAGAAGCAGGTGCTCTTGTACTTGGAGATAAAGGTAATGTATGTGTAGACGAATTAGACAAAATGCGTGAAGAAGATAGATCTGCAATACACGAAGCATTGGAACAACAAACAATATCAATAGCAAAAGCAGGTATTATGGCTACATTAAACAGTCGTTGTAGTGTACTTGCTGCAGCAAACCCTAAATTTGGTAGATTTGACCGTTATAAATCTATTGCTGAACAAATTGATTTACCATCACCAATTTTATCACGTTTTGATTTAATATTCATTATTGAAGATAAACCAAATGCAGAACGTGATCATAGCTTAGCAGGACATATTCTTAAAATACATCAAGAAAGCACAATCCCTTATGTAATTGAACCTGAATTAATGAGAAAATATATTGCATATGCACGTAGAAATGTACAACCTACATTAACCAAGGAAGCAGCAAAAGTATTGCAAGACTTTTATGTAACTATGCGTAGTGGTGCTATTGATGAAGAAGCCCCAGTACCAATTACTGCTCGTCAACTAGAAGCTCTTGTACGTTTATCCGAAGCTAGTGCTCGTATAAGATTAAGTAATGAAGTATTGAAAGAAGATGCTGAAAGAGCTATTAAACTACAAGAAGATTGTATGAAACAAGTAGGATATGATCCAGATACAGGTAAAGTAGATATTGATAAAGTAGAAGGTAGAACATCGAAATCAGAAAGAGATAAAATAAACATAGTTACTGATGTTATTAAAGAATTATCTGAAGAATATGAAGGAAATGCTCCTAGAAATATTGTTTATGCTGAACTAGCAGATAAATATAATATTGATGAAAATAAAGTTGATAATCTTATTAATATGCTTAAAAGTAAAGGTGTTATATATGAACCTTCACCAGACCACTTTAAAGTAGCTTAGATAATTTAATAAAATTAATTAATAATGATTTATAAAATATTATAATATACTGTATAATTATCATTTAATTATAACATGAACTTTTTATAAATCAATATAATCAATGAATTATCCAAAGGGAGGTAAAATTTAATGGCTAGAAAAGACGATATGGACTTTAAAGAATATGAAGAACTATTAGATCAAGCTTATGATCAATTACCAGATAAAATCTTTGAAGCAAAAAGATTTAAAATACCAAAAGGATACTCTGTTATTCAAGGAAATCGTACAATTATCAAAAACTTTGGTGATGTATCCAGAACATTAAACAGAGACCCTCAACATGTTCTCAAATACTTATTAAGAGAATTAGGTACTTCAGGAAATGTTGAAGGAAATCGTGCTATACTTCAAGGTAAATTTACCCACTATGTAATTAACGATCGTATAAATGAATATGTAGATAACTTTGTAATGTGTCATGAATGTAACAGACCAGATACAATCATTATACGTGAAGATCGTATTGATATGCTTAAATGTAGTGCATGTGGAGCTAGAGCACCACTCAAATCATTATAATAGTATAAACATACTATTATATTTTTTAAGCTCCTTAAAACAAGAAAAAAACTTTTTTTTATTAAAAAATAAATATAAACTTATTTATTCATATAATCAAATACTGAGTGATTAAATGTTTTGTATATTATGTAACAGTGAAGAAAAACTATATGAAGGATTATGTAAAAGCTGTTATCTTAAAGAATTTGAACTTATAAAAGTACCAGAATATGCTAAATTTACCGTATGTTCTCATTGTGGAGCCACATTAAAACATGAAAAATGGGTTCAAACAGGATACTATGATGATGAAATTATTAATGATGCTATCTACAAAGATATTAAAATCAATGAAAAACTAAAAAATGTAGATATTACAACTGAAATTACTAATAATAGAGGCACAGTATATGAATGTATACTTCATGTATATGGTGAAATAATTAATGAACCAATTGAAAAAACATACCCTATTGAAGTAAAAGTAGAAAAAGGTGTATGTCCTGATTGTAGTAAATTTCATTCTGGATACTATGAAGCTGTAATTCAATTAAGAGCAGATGATAGAAAACTAGATGATTATGAAATAAGAGAAGCTGATGAATTCATAGCAAATGAAATACAAAGAATTTGTAAGACTAATAAATTAGCTTATGTTACAGAACGTATTGTTCTTAAAGAAGGAATTGACTATCAAGTTGGTTCATATAATGCAGCACATAAAATTGCAGTTAATATGCAAAAACAGTTTGGTGGCGTTATTACTGAATCTAGAAAGATTGTAGGTCATGATAAATCAAGAAGTAAGGACTTATATCGTACATGGTTATCTGTTAGATTACCTGCATTCCATAGAAATGAATTCATAGAACATGAAGATAAAATTCTACAAATAAAGAAAATTGGAAGTCATAAATTTTCAGGAGTAAATCTAAGTACAAATGAACTAGAATCACTCACATGGAAAGAATATGATAAAATAAAAAAAATTGGGACACAAGAAGATATTAGACAAACAACAGTCACTAATATAACACCAACAGAAATCCAAATACTTGACCCTGACACATATATGACAGTAGATCTTAAAAAAACTGAATCTATGAATAATATAACTATTGGTCAAGAAATAAATGTCATAAAAATAAAAGATATGATATACATAGTATTATAATATAAATATATTTACTAACTTGAAAATGAGGGAGGAAAATAAATGGACATAGATACTGCTATAGAAAATATTTCAAGAAACACAGTAGAAATCATAGAAATAGATGAATTAAAAGAATTATTAAAAAAGGATGAAAAAGTAGCTTATGTTGGATTTGAACCATCAGGTAAAATACACCTAGGTCATGCTTTAACAATAAAAAGAATGAAAGCATTACAAGATGCTGGTTTTAAAATTAAAATATTTATTGCTAACTTACATGCATACCTTAATGGTAAAGGAACACTTGAAGAATTAAATGAAACAGCAGCATACAACATTGAATGTTTCAAAGCATTAGGCTTAAGTGAAGAAACAACTGAATTTATATATGGATCAGACCGTATGACTCCTGAATACATCGTTAATGTATTCCATGCATCCACATTAACAACAATTCAAAGAGCACAACGTAGTATGGCACAAATTTCAAGAGGAGATGCACATAATGTAGCAGAAGCTTTATATCCAATTATGCAGGTTATGGATATTCATGATCTTAAAGCTAATGTTGCAGTTGGAGGTATGGAACAAAGAAAAATCCATATGTTAGCTAGAGAAGTTCTTCCAAAATTAGGACTTGAAGCTCCAGTATGTATCCACATCCCATTAATTCATGGAACTGATGGATCTGATAAAATGTCAAGTAGTAAAGGAAACTTTATTGCAATAGATGATTCACCAAAAGATATTAAAAATAAAATTAATAAAAGTTTCTGCCCTACTGGTGTTATTGAAGATAACCCTGTACTTGAACTTGCTCATTACTACATCTATGATGAAAATGAAACCATGTTAATTGAAAGACCTGAAAAATTTGGTGGAAATCTTGAATTAACAGAAGAAGAATTATTAGATATCTATGCTAAAGAAGAATTACATCCAATGGACTTGAAAAATACAGTTAGTAAATATTTAATTGATATTCTTGCTCCTGCACGTGAATATATGGAAAATCTATAATTTGGTGAGATAATGTGTGCAAAACATACAATGAGAGTTTTATCAGGTATGCAGCCAAGACAAGTAGATGAAATGATTGATGAATATCATTTGAATATGCTTCAAACTGATAAGGGAATTATTCTATTTGAAGGAGAACTTGAAGATTTAAGACGTGCTACTAAGCATGTGGTTGATGTTACATTACCACCAGGCCCTACAGTAAGTGAAATAAAACAAGCTGTTGATAAATTTGATGTGCAACTTAAACAATCTGATGAAGGTCCTCAATTACATGGAACATTATATGATGTTAATGATGCAATTAATTACATTGTTGATATTATGAGGGAAAGATTAGATTTTTAAACCCTCTTTACTATTTTTTTAAAAAAAAAGTTATTTGAAAATAAATATTATATTTTTAATATTGTAGCTATTTTTTCACGTATTTCTTCTTGAACTTCTTCTGTTGATGGTGTTGCATCTATTTTTATTATGTTTTTTTCTGTTTTTAATAGTTTAAGATAGTTTTTTCTTGTTTTTTCAAGAAATGTAATAGTTTCAAATACTTCTTCTTTATCACAACGTTTTATAGCATCCTGTTCATTTAAATCAAGTATTATTGTAAGATCAGGTTGTGGTGTGTGTATGTTTATATTTGCCACCCAACTAATATCTATTGACTCATTATTCTGGTAGCATATACTTGAATAAAAGGATCTATCACTTAGTATTATTTTATCTGAGTTTTTTGCATCTAGTATTTCTTGTTTTAGTGTTAATCTGTCTGCTGCAAATAGTAATGCTAGCATTTGTTGATTTATATCATTTGTTGATTCTTCTTTGAGTAGTTGTTTTCTTATTAGTTGACCTATTTCAGAATTTGTTGGTTCTACTATTATCTTTGTTTCATAATTTTTTGTAGTTAGCCATTCTTTTAATAATTGTGTTTGTGTTGATTTTCCTGCACCATCTATTCCTTCTAATACTATGTACATTTTTTTTAACTCTCTAGATTATATATTATTATATTTTAAACTAATTCTATTTTAATTATTAAGTCAAATATTATATTATATAATATGTTATTTCTAGGAGGAAAATAGTTTGGCTAATGATGATTGTAAAATATTAGCACCAGTAGGTTCTGAGGATGTTTTACCTGCAGCTGTTTTTAGTGGAGCAGATTATGTGTATTTATCAGGAAATAAATATGGTGCTAGAGATTTTGCTGATAATTTTAATTATGATGGTTTGAAAAATGCTATTAATTTCTGCCATAAATTTAATGTTAAGGTTTTTGTAACTGTGAATATTTCTATTCTTGAATCAGAACTTATTGATGTTTTAGATTATGTTTTTTATCTTTATAGTCATGGTGCTGATGCTGTGATTATTCAAGATATTGGTCTTGCATCTATTGTTAGAGAGTTGATTCCTGATTTAGAATTACATGCTTCTACTCAAATGACTATTTATGATTATTCCTTTGTTAAATGGTTAAGTGAAAATGGTTTTAGTAATGTTAATATTTCACGAGAAGTTCCATTAACTCGAATTAAAACTATTGTATCTAAGCTTCATGAATTTAATCATGATATTAATATAGAAGTGTTTGGTCATGGTGCTCTTTGTTATTGTTATTCAGGTCAATGTCTTATGTCCTCATTTTTAGGTGGACGTAGTGGTAATAGAGGTTTATGTGCTCAACCTTGTCGTATGAGATATATTCTTGAGGATTCATATAATGTTCCTCTTACAGATAGTACTTATCTTCTTAGTACTAAGGATCTTTGTACTTATAATAATGTTAAGGATTTTATTGATGCTGGTATTGATTCTATTAAGATTGAAGGTCGTATGAAAGCTAAGGAGTATGTTTCAAGTAGTACTTATTGTTATAAACAAGCAGTTGAAGGTAATTATAATGCAGATGATTTCTTATTACTTAATCTTGCATTTAATAGAGGTTTAACTAGTGGTTATATTAATGAAAATAGTTCTGATGATGTTGTTGGTCGTGAACGTTCTGGTAGTCAAGGTTATCCTATAGGTCGTGTGATTAAAGTTGAAGAAAATAAGATTACTATTAAGTTTGGTAATCGTCGTTTTCCTACAAAGATTGTTAATGGTGATGGTCTTAAATTTGAGTATGAGAATGAAAGTTGTGGTATGTATGTTAGTAAAATTATTTCACAGACAAAGAATAAAATCACATTACTCAATAAAAAGAATATTCCAGTGGAAGAAGACTCAATGGTCTATATCACTTATTCAAAATATTTACAGGATAAGACCAAATCAATAATAAATCAAAAACACCTTCATAAAATAGGACTTAATCTTAATATTAGTATAAATAATAATAGTCAAATGGTAATAAAATGTACTTCAGATAATCTTAAAAAACCAGTTACATATACAAGTAAAGAAGTATTTGAAGAAGCAAAAAATAAGCCATTGACAAAAGATACTGTAAACAAACAATTACGAAAAACAGGAAATACTACATTTAAAATCAATAAAATAGACTATGAAAACTTCCAAGATAACTTATTTATGCCAATGTCCTCATTAAATAATATAAGACGATCATTACTTGAAATAATAGCAAAAAATATACGTAAATCATATATTCCACCAAAAGGAAAAATACAAAAAATTCAAGATAATATTGAATCATTTAAAAAAGAACATTACCATAATAAAAATAACATAGATTCTGATAAAACATGGAATATATACATTAATAAAATACAACAAGCAGAAATCATTACAAAATATGATTATATAGACACAGTATATTATGATGGAAGTTATAACTATGATTCCATAAAAGATTATTGTCAAAATATATATGATGAACTTAGAGAAGTAAAAAAAATAATTGGAGATAAAAAATTAGTATGGATTTTGCCACAACTTTTACTTGATAATGAAATTGGACATGTTAGTGAAATTCTACTTAAATTCAATTATGAAGATATTGATATTAAAGTTCAAACAGATAATATTGGAGTAGCTAATGAATTAGATACTAATTGTTATGGGAATAATTTGAACATATATAACAATTATTCTATTAAAACACTAAGTGAAAATCCCGGATTTGAAAGATTAACAATTTCCAATGAATTATCATATAATGATATTAAGAAATTAAAAAATTATTGTTCACTAGAATATATTGTATTTGGTAATGTTCAATTAATGTTAAGTGAAGATGACTTTGAAAATCTATTAGATTCATATAGAACCGATTATTACTACCTTGTTGATAAAAGACATAACAAATTTAAATTATTATTTGACTGTTATAATCATAGTCATATATTTGATTACAGATTACTTGATTTATCAGAACATCTTGATAAAATATATGATACATCAATTTCAAGTCTAAGTATTGATTCTAGATTTTTTAACTTAGAAGATACTGAGAATATAATCAAGTATTTTGAAGATAAAATAAATAACAAAAAAAGCTCATTAACTTTGACTAAGAATAATGAATTTTACCCTTGTAATTTTGAAAGAGGAGTTTATAAATAATAAAATTATAACTCCTTAAACTATTTTTATAATACACCTAACATTTTTAGTCCAATATATAATACTACTAGTATATGAAATACTTTTAAAATGCTATCATTAACATTTTTTGATAATTTTGCTGCATAACCCACAACAATAGTACTAATTAATGTTAAAACAATAAACTGTACCATATTTACATAACCTAATGAAAACTCAGGAAGACCTACTACATTCCACCCAATAATAATATATGCAATTAAACCCCCAAGAGATGTTGCAATAATAGAAGCAGAAGAAGTTCCAATAGCTTTATGAGTAGGATACTTAAGAAGTATAGTTAACACAGGAATCATAATAATTCCACCACCCACACCAAGTAATCCACAAAGTAAACCTGCAACTAACCCAAGTAACGCATGTTTAATTCTACTTTTACTAATATTATCATCATTATCAGGATATTTAATTAAAATCATATTAATTACAACAACAATACACATTAAACCAAATAAGAATTGAAGAAAACCAACATCAATATGTGTTGAAATAAAAGCACCAGTAATTGCTCCAATAAAACCTAAAATCATTAACAAAGGAAGATAATCCATCACAACAAAACCATTATGCCAATGCTCATAACTACCCCTTATCATTGTCACAAAAATAACAGCAAGACTAGTTGCAAAAGCCATTGGCAAAGCTATTGATTGTTCAACACCAGAAGCCAATAAAAGATAATACTGAATAGGAGTAAAAATTAAACCTCCACCAACACCTAAAAGTCCAGCCATACCACCCCCAAAACATCCACCAATAATTAAAAGAATAATATAAACAATAAAATCCATAAAAATAACCACCATATACATTTTTAATATAATAAATAAAAACTTATCATAAGATAAACTAATAATTATATATTAATTATCTTTTTTAAAATATATAATCTAAAAAATAGGGAGGGCTGTCATATATTCGATATAGAAAATATAAAAGGTGTAGGAAGTAAATTAATCAATAAAATAATTCAAACATACGGATCATATGATGAATTTGTAAATTCAATGAAAAATTATGATATAGACAAACTAATGAATATAACAGGATTAAGTCAAAAAAAAGCATTAGAAATAGTAAGATATATTCATGGAAACAAAGAAAACAACTTCTTAAAAACAGAACAATCACAAAATATCTATGAAGATATAATAAAAAGAATAATAGAATTTGCAAACACTGACTATGCAAGAAACAGAGTACTTCTATTAAGTCCTACAACAAACTATGATGAAATAAAAGAAACAAATAAACTCATAGAAAAAACAATAAACGAAACACAAGACCTAGACTATCAATACATTAGAACACTATATGAAAAGATAAAACCATTACAAAAAGAAATAAAACCAAAATTCAATGATGTGTATGCAATAATATGTGAAGACTATGAAGATTACCTATCACTACTACAAAAAGGATTCAACAAATATTGTAATGTATATCCACTAGAAGACCAAGTAAATCTAAATGAATTTGAATTTGTAATATACCTATATAATGAATACAATATGGATCCAGGTGAAACAACAAACATTGTAACAATAAGTAACAGCAGCCCAGACTATGAAATACAACCAAACATAATACTAGAATACTACAAACAAAACAGAGAAATACTAGAAAATGTATACAACCTAAGACAATACCTTGGAATGGAAAGTTGTATAAATGAAGTACTAGAAGCATTAGATAATATACAACTCGAAAAGAAAAATAAAGTAGCTATCCTAGATATTATCGAAGACATAAAAGACAAATCCAATGAAACAATAAACGAAGCAATAAAAAACATAGCACTAGAAGGAGACGAAATACTACAACTACTAAATAATGAAGGAGAACTTCCACCAAAGATAATGACAATATTCAACGAAGTACTAGATGAAGCAAAAGAAGAAATAAGTAACGAAACAGGACTACTATTTGATCCATTTATAATAAAATATCCACTAGAACTAGATTATGAAGAAATAAAAAGAGTCCAAGAAAATGCAATAGCAAACATACACCTCAAAGAATATGAACAACAACTAAATGCATGTACACTACTTGAAAAATACAACAAACAAGTAGAAAATGAAACAAAAGAATTAATACACTATGACTACTCCTTCACATTAGCAAGCTTCAGCAAATTCTATGATTTAACAATACCCCAACTAGGTGAAAACTATCAACTAACAGACAGTCTACATCTAACACTAAAACAACAAGAAAAAATAAACAACATCACAACACAAAAAGTAACATACAATATGGATGAAGAAAATAACATCATCCTACTAACAGGAGCAAACAGTGGAGGAAAAACTACACTACTTGAAACAATAGGACAACACAACATAATGACCCATATGGGATTAGGAGTCTGCTCCAAAAAAAGCAACAATACCAAAAACAAACGAAATATACTATTTTACAAAAAAACAATCATTAAATGCAGGAGCATTTGAAACATTCCTAACATCATTTATCCCAGTCACAATAGGACAAGAAAAACAATTAATATTAATTGATGAACTAGAATCCATAACCGAACTAGAAGCAGCAATAAAAATAATCATAGGATTCATAGAACACATACAAAACAAAAATTCATATGCAATAATAGTAACACATATGGCACCCGAAATACTAAAAAGAACAAATAATACAAAAATAAGAACAGATGGAATAGAAGCAAAAGGTCTTGATGAAAACTATAACTTAATAGTAGATAGAAGTCCAAAAATAAACTATCTAGCTAATAGTACACCCGAATTAATACTTAAAAAAATATATGAAAAATCAGAAGAACCATTGAAAAGTGTTTATAAAGATATATTAGACAAATTCTAAAAAAATAAACTCCAAAACCCTCTTTTTTCTTTTTAAAAATTAATTAAAAGTTATTGCCTGTTTACTAACTCTCCAGATCACAGGTAGATTACCAACATCCCTCCCCGAGCAACCCTCGTACCAGGCAGTCACACTTTAATACTAGCTATCCATTACAGATTAAGAATAATTAAAAATTAAACTTAAAGTATTAATCTATTATAAATATAATAGAAATGACATATAATAATCTGTTAATCATACTATTTTTAAGTTACCATGAAAATAAAATAAATAATATATTAATTAAAAAATATTGTTAAAAATTAGACTATAAAATACTATAAAAAAAAGCTATAAAAATTTTATGCCGTGGGCCGGACTTGAACCAGCGACATCCAGATCTTCAGTCTGGCGTTCTCCCAACTGAACTACCACGGCAATTAATAAAAATATTAAATTAAAAACAGAATCTTAAACTTACTACAAAAACTAGAACAGTACATAATAAATTCCAAATAAAATATAATAAAACAAGCAATTTTTTTTAATAAGTATTAAAAGGCCGGCAACTTTCCGAAATTCCCATAGACTTACCACCTATAGTACAAGACAGAACGTAGATAGACTTTATTACTGAGATCGAGACGAGATCAGATGTGACCCTATCGCTATGGTCGCCGTACCAATGAATGTTATTATATATATAAGTCATTATATATATACTTTACTAATCATCAATGTATATCCAAATTAAAACTAGTATCATCCAAATACTGAATACACCTAACTAGAATAGAAAAAAATAGTTTTTCAGAATAAAACATGTGTCATTAGACTCATGAATAAGAATAACATAATATACTTATAATAATATTACAAGAAAATGATTCTTATATAAACCTTGAACTAAAAGTCTAATCTATTATTA
>NZ_JRWK01000008.1 GCF_001729965.1 Methanosphaera sp. WGK6
AAGTGTTTATATTAATTCCATTCTAAAATAAATAAAATTTTACATGAACGAATTTATTTTTGGATGACATTTCAACTTAAAAAAAAAAGTAATTTAGACATGATAAATAATTACTGAAATTTTTACATCAAATTATCTCAAAAAATAGACTATTTTAACATAGTACATTATCAAAAAATAGAAAAATAAAAATAAAAAAATTAATCTATTATTAACTTAAAAGAACGTGATTTTATTAATAAGAATTATATGAATGTAAATTATATTAAAATACAATAATAACTAATTATATTTTAAAATAATCATTTAAAACTATCTAATTTAAAAATAAATAAAAACATAAAAACATAAAACAACATTTGAAAAACAGATATTATTCCACCTATTTTTCATGAAATATGATATTTGAAAATGAAAAACATTGAATAAAAATAATCTAAAAATAAAAAACTGAAATTTGAAAATCAAAATAAACATTGAAAAATTTTGAAATAATAATTTTAAAAGTCAACATTTGAAAAACAAAAATCATCAATTATAATAAGAAATAAGAATAGATTATAATAATAGGAAATGGTATTATGACAGAAGACACCGTGCGAAAAACTATTAAATTAAATGCTAAATTATGGGATGAATTTCAAAAGAAAATTGAAGAAGAATATGGTACAACATATAAACATACATCTGAAGAAATTGAAAAAGCAATTGAAAATTATAATAATAAAGACATTACTGAAATTGAAAAAACAAAGACAATTATTAAAGAATTAGAAGATGAAAATAAGAAACTAAAAAATCAAAATTCAGAATTAACTTCAGAAAGAAAAAAACTTGAAAAACAGCATACTAAAAATACTAATAAAATAACTGAAAATGGAAAGCTAATTGAAAAACAAGAAAAAACAATAGTTTCTTTAGAAAATAAAAATAAAGAATTAAATCAAAGTATTCAAGAAAAAATAAATGAAATTGAAAATTTAAAAAAAATAAATCAAACACAAGAAAAACAATTGAAAACACTAACTGAAAATAACACTACTCTCGAAGAAAAATACATACAACAAGTAGAAGAAACTAACAAACAAGTTCAAGAAAATACAAAAATAAAAAATAAGCGAGAACATGCACAAGAAAGACTTAATAAAACACAAGATGAACTAAATGATACATTAAAACGATTAGAAAAATACAGTTATGCCATAGGACAAGTCCAACATATGAATTTAATAGATAGAATCTTTAATAGATTACCAGAACAAATTAAAGAACTACAACCTGCACAAAATGAAAAAAAAGAAGAATAAATTAAAGAACTAATCTTTTATATACATTATAGGATAATTCAATTCTTCATCATATGATATACATGTACATGTACAAATTTCATTAACTTTAGTAGTTATCTCAACATAAAGCATATTCCCTTCAAGAGAAGTATAATTCATAGTACCAGATGCTTTTTTAATCAAATCTTTATTAAGAGAAACATGTACATCCACAATTGCAGGTTGTAATAATATACTTTCTTCTATTGCTTTTTCAAGACTATCACATGTATCAATATTAACAGGTGTTCCAATAAATTGATGATATAGTGCACCCATACTAATCCCACCTTCAAAAATTGCTCGTTCTCTATCAGATAAATTTTTAAAATAATTATCTTCATTCATATATAATCACTCATTTTAAAGTATAAACATAGTTTTTTTAAATCAACTTGATAAATTTACCCATGATGGTGCATCATAAGTAGGTATTGTTAGTATAATATTATCCATGTTTTTCAAAATATTTTCCACAGAATCACGGGGAACCTCTACCATAATAATATATTCAACATCCAAATCACCTAAATTAGCTAATCGTTCATAATCCGATAATCTCCACCCATAATTATTTAATAATAAACCAAGTTGAGAGTCATTTAAGGATCCTACAGATTTAGAAGATAATATTTGTTCAATATCCAAATTACTAGATTGTGATATATTAGTTAAGTTAGATTGAGCAAATTCAATATTTGAATCAATACTACCTGAATCTTTAGAGCGTAGTATCGAAACTATAATTGATCCACCAACTAATTTACTTGTTTGATTATTAGTAGATTGAAATAGATTTGTTGAATTAACAGAAGAATTATTAGATACATTTTCATTTTCAGACAGTTCAGAACTTTCCATATTATTCATATTATTCATATAAATATCCACAACATCACCTTCTCTTACTAAACCACTAGCTGCACGTTTTCTATTGATACTTATTGGAATTATCACTGAATCCACCTTATTAATCTTCATATCTGCAAGCTCATGAGTTGTTGATGAATTAATATATACTGTTGCATTACCCACAGACATAATATTACTTGTTCCATTAAAAGTTAATTCAACCCTATTATACTTATCCTTAACTTGATCTAATTGATCAAGTAATTGATTCTTTAAAACTGGATATGCCATATCTTCAACATCAATTTGTTCTAATTCTTCCATAGAACTTGCAGAATCTATTCTAGATAATAATGCTTGTTTTACAGAATTATCTGATAAATTATCTTCAAATATTGAATTTACTTCATTTATTTTGATACTTTTCTGAGTATTTAATTCAGCCATATTTGGACTAAATATTAGAAAATAATAACATATAGAAAACAGAATTGTTAAGATTAAAAAAACAACCACAATTCCAGTGAAAAGTTCCTTATTTTGATTAGTTAAATTTTCAAGATTTCGTTTACGAAGTGATTTTTTATTAAAATTATTTTCAACAAATAATAAATCATCTAACTGATTATATAATAATTTTAATTTTGATTTTATTTGTTCTACTGATTTTTTCATAACATATATTAAATAATGAATATTAAAATAAGAAATTAAAAAAAAAGAAATTAGAATAATAAAATATATTCCATATTATCGTTTAAATAGAGATTGTAATTTAGATGTATCATTTGATTTATTCCTAATTCTAGTTAAATCCAGAATATTAGTTAATCCAGTTAATTCATAAAGTAACGTTCCAAAAATATAAATTATCGTTAATACTACCAATAAATATGAAGGAATTAAATATAATACCTCATTAACCCCCGGAATTAAGCATAATATACATAATAATCCACAAATTATTATAAGTTTCATATCTTTAATTTTTGGATAAGGTATTTCTGAAATCATTAAGATTGAAACTATTATTATTAATACAGATATAATTAAACTATTCATTACGGAAGATAATAACAATCCAGATAATAAAAATGATGTTACAGGTATTGGTATTCCAACAAATGTTTTAGTAGGACCTACTTGCTCAACAAGCATTGTATTATATCGTGTAAGTCTTAATACTCCACATAATAATACAATTATACATGGCACAACTATCCAATAACTACTAGACAAGGTATATAATATAACAGCTGGAGCTACTCCAAAAGAAATTACATCTGCTAATGAATCTATATTTTCACCAAATATTGTATTTATAGGATTATGATTAAATTTTCTTGCTAATGTTCCATCAATACTATCAAATATTACTGCTAATATTAATAATTGAGCACATAATATTGAGTTACCCATAAAAATAGCAAATATGGCTAACAATCCACATACTGCATTAGCCATGGAAGCTACATCTGCTATAGTAATCATTTTTAAGATATTACTTTCCATCTAAATCCTCTCTCATAATATTATTTATTATGTTATTATTTTTGTTGTAAATAATAAATATTAATTTTTATAATAAAATTTCTTTTACAATTCTAAAACTTATAATATTTAAAATATTTTATTAATAAAATTACTTATAATATCCATTTAATTTAAAAATTGTAAAACATAGTATATATATTTTTAGAAACAAAATAATTTAAAAATAAATTAGATAACTACATGAACTTATTTAAACAAATACCATTTATAACTAAAAAAATAATTCAAGGAACAGGAAATATGGATATAAATGAGGATAGTTTAGTATTAGGAATTGATGAAGCAGGACGAGGATCTGTAATTGGACCTCTTGTTATTGGTGGTGTATTAATGCCTAAGAAAAAAACCAGATTTCTAGATAGAATCGGTGTTAAAGATTCGAAGAAGTTAAGTAGTAAAAAAAGAACAGTTTTATCTAGAAAAATAAAGAAAATAGCTAAATTTACAACATTCATAATTAATGCACAAGAAATAGATTATATGCGTAATAATGGAACTAATCTAAATCAAATAGAAACCAATGGAATGCAAAATATAATTAACCAAATGAATCCAGACATATGTTGTATTGATTGTATTGATGTTAATGAAACTCGTTTTCATGACAATATACAAAAAATAAATCAAGATATGAAAGTAATTACTAAACATAAAGCAGATGATATTTATAATATTGTTTCAGCTGCATCAATTATAGCTAAAGTAGAACGTGATAAACAATTAGCTATTATTAGAAGTGAATATGGTCCTGTTGGGTCAGGATACCCTAGTGATAAGAACACCATAGATTATCTTAAAACAATAAAAAACAATGAATTTCCACCAATTGTACGTCAAACATGGAGTACTATTGAAAATATGAAAAATAGATAAATACAAGCATGACTTCACTTAATAGTCAAAAAAGTTAAATTTAATAAATTTATATAATAAAAAAATTAGACTATATAATATATATTAACAAAATTTAAATCTGAATCTTAGTTTATATTTTCAGATAGAGGAGTTAATAACATGGACGTTATACAACCAATTATTTCCACATTGCATGATATTTTATCTATGTTCCAGAGTGGTGGAATTATAGTATATATACTTACAATAATAGGACTTTATGGTTTATTTCTTGCAATTGAAAAAATACTTTATTTACGTCAAGCATCCCAAGTTGACTTATCTGAAATAATGATTATTGTTAATGAATCGATGGCCCATGGAGGTTCTCTAGAAGCATTACGTGCTATTGGTAATTATAAAACTCCAAATTCACGTATTATTTCTGAAGCTCTTAAAATTGGATATAGAAGTAAATCAGAAGTAGAAGATAATATGGAACAAGTATTCATTGTTGAAATGAGTAAAATGATGAATGGTCTTTCAACAATACAAACTATAATTGAAGTTGCACCATTAATTGGATTAATAGGTACTGTTATAGGAATGTGGTATACTTTCAAAGAATTAGGTGTTAATAGTGATATGACACTTATGGCAAATGGTATTTACATTGCTATTATAACAACTATCTTTGGATTAGCAGTTGCAATTATACTATTACCATTATATACTTATATTAAAAGTAAAATAGAGACTCAACTAGATAATATCGAAATTGCTAAAAAAATGAGTAATTGGAGATATGCTGAAATGAAAGTTTGGATTGAATCTGATAAAGAAGAAGTCATATCAGCATTACAAGAATCTCCAGGTATAATTAGAGTTAAAGAAATTGATGATGGTCAAGCAAATCTTAAAATAGACATAAAACCAAACATGCTAGAAAAAGGTATTAAAACAATTATACGTGAACGTTCTGATACATCAAGTAGAATCGTAGAAAGTAAATTAAAACAATAAGGAGATAATTTCATGACTATTGATACTAAAAGGTTTAAGGATAGAATTGAACAACAAACCCCTAATATAAACCTAGTACCTCTTCTTGATGTTATATTTACAGTTATGATTTTTTTACTCGTACTATTAAGCCAACAACCTTTGAATGATATAGATAATTATACACAAGACCAGATATCTGCAAAACCTACAAGTCAAAGTGGTAATTCAGATTATTATTTATTACCATTGAATGGATTAAAAAAAGTTACAGTGAATGGCGTTGACTATTCTGATAATATTAGAAATGGTGCTATCGCAGTACATACAAGAGTAATGGATGAGGGTCAGATTATAATGGACTCCTCTACTGGAACAATATCGATTCAGTCGCCAGAGGACTTAGAAGATATTGCAGTTAAAGCACCAGCTAGCACCAGTAGTAGCTCGAGTACGTGATGAATAATTAAAAAAAATAAAAAGAGGAGATAAAAAATGTATCTTGGAAGAATAATTTCAATAGGAAGTAACGATGAAGGAGTTTATGCATCATATAGAGTATCTAGTAGATCATTTCCTAATCGTCAATCAATCGTAAATGAAGAAAAAGTAGCTATCATACCTACTGAAGGATCAGAAGACGATATCTATAAAAACCCATACATAAGTTATAATTGTATTGATATAATTGATGATATCTGTGTTGTGACCAATGGTTCTCATACTGATATAATAGCAGGAAAAATAAGAGAAGGTATGAATATGCGTGATGCTGTTGCATTATCATTACTTGCAATGGACTATGAAAAAGATGATTACCACACACCCCGTATAGGTGGAGCCATAAACATGAAAGGTGAAGGATATATTGGTATTATTACTGATAGTGGTATGGAAGTTAAAAAAGTAAACCCTGGTGAAGCATACTATGTATCTGTATATGAACATAACACACCTAAAGAAGTAGAGTATAATGTAAAAAATGCTACTGAAGCTACTGAATACATTTATGATAAAGGTATTTTTAGTGAATTCACCCATCCTGTAACCTCATGTGCCGCATTTGGTAAAGACAAATGGGAAATTGATGTTAAAAATCCTTAAATTCTTTTCCTCACTATTTTTTTATACTATTTTATTTGAATTATTTTGAAAATAATTGTTATATTTTTATTTAAAAAAAAATATAATTATAATAAAAAGTAATTATATTAAAATTATTTCTTATTTTATGGAAGTTTATGAAAATGAATTTAGAAATTATAGGAATTAAAGAATTTCCACTTATTAAAAAAAATGATAATTTAGCTGAAATTATATATGATACCCTCTGTAAAAACAATATTCGACTAAAAAAAGATGATGTGTTAGTACTTGCAGAAACAGTAGTTTCTAAAGCTGAATGTAATTATGTTAAGATAGAAGATGTTAAACCTTCCAAAGAAGCATATGATATATCTGATAAAAGTAATAAAGACCCAAAACAATGCCAAATTATTCTGGATCATACAAAGAAAATGATTAGATGCCAACCAGGTTTAATTATTACTGAAACAGAACATGGATTTATCTGTGCTAACTCAGGAATTGACAATAGTAATTGTGAAGAAGGTTATGTTACACCACTCCCAGTAAATCCGGATAAAAGTGCTAGAATAATAAAACAATACCTTGATAATAAATTTAATACTGAAATAGGAGTTATTATTTCAGATACACAAGGAAGAGCATGGCGTGTTGGTGCAATTGGTGTTGCTATAGGTATTAGTGGTTTACATCCAATTACTGATTTTAGAGGAAGCACTGATCTTTATGGGCAAGAACTAATGAGTACAATTGAAGGTACTGCTGATGAACTTGCAAGTGCAGCATCTCTTATTATGGGCCAGTCAAATAGTGGTATGTGTCTTGTTTTAATAAGAGGTTATGATTCCTCATTAATTAGATGTAAATCTGATGAATCAACAATTCAAGAAATTATCCGTGACGAAGAAAATGATGCTTTTAGATAGGTGATAATATGATTACTATTCTTTCAGGAGGTACAGGTACTCCCAAATTATTACAAGGTATTAAAGAAGTGGTTAATACTAGTGAACTAAATATTATTGTTAATACACTAGAAAATGATTATTTTTCGGGAGTGTATGTTTCTGCAGATATAGATACTGTTCTTTATACTATGAGTAATTTAATTAATGATAAATTATGGTATGGTCGTAGTGATGATACATTTTATACACATGATACTTTAGAAAAACTTGGTTTTCATGAAACCCTACGTATTGGTGATAAAGACCGTGCTTTAAAAATACAGAAAACAGAATTAATGAAAAAATATACACTACAAAAGGCAGTAGAAATACAAAAAAATGAACTAGGTATAAATGCAAATATACTTCCAATGAGTAACAACGAATCACAAGTTTCAATTAAAACACGTGAAGGTTTAATGAATTTTCATGATTTTCTAATAACCAACCAATCAAGCCCCGAAGTAGAAGACATCATATACTCTGAAGTTGAACCAGCAGAAGGTGTTATTGAGTCTATTGAAGAAAGTGACCATGTGATAATTGGACCCTCAAATCCTATAACATCAATAAATCCTATTATAAGTATGCCTGGCGTTAAAAAAGCATTAAAAAAAACATATGTTACTAGTGTATCTCCTTTTATAGGAGATGATGCTGTCAGTGGTCCTGCAAGTAAATTCATGAAAGCAAAAGGATATGATAGTAATTGTGTTGGTGTTTGCTTAGTGTATAAAGATTTTCTTAATCATTACATAATAAATAATACTGACAATAAATATAAAAATAACATAGAGAAAATGGTACCTGAAGTATCTGTAGAGAATATTATATTAAAAACTATGGAAGATAAAATAAATTTAGCTAAAAAGATACTTCAAATAGAATAAATTATTATACTAATAGGAAATTATTTTGAAAAAATTAATTAAAGTGATTGAATGATACAAATTACATTAATACAAATAGATAATTATGGACCTTGGACTGTTACACCAAATCCACGAACAGAACCCGATTTACAAGCTCTACAATCTAGATTATATGGAGATTTAGAAAGAGAATTTGGTGCACATGGAGGAATAGTTTTCTTCAACAGATTTGACAATTTAATAGCTGTAAGTAATGGTATGAATTATGAAGACCATGCTTTAATTCAAAGATCAATTAGAAACAGATACCCTATTACAATTAGTATGGGCATAGGTACTGCAGAAACTGCTATTGAAGCTCAAAAAATTGCTACAGAAATGATACAAAAAGGTGGAGGAGCACAATCATCAGAAAGATGTGAAGTATTAAATATTGATTCATTAGCTAATGATAATGATAGTGTACAAATTGCACATATTGATATTGATGATATTACAACAACATTAACTGATATTGAAACAGCTTATGATACATCAAAAATAGTATATAAAGTACTTTATGAACTAATGGAAGAATTATCAAATATTGGTGGAATGTGTTTCTTTATTGGTGGAGATAATTATATGTCACCATCTAATGGAATTTCAGAAGATCAAATAAGAGATGCTCTTAAACGTGTTGACAAAAAAACAGGTGTTACTCTAAAAGCAGGTATAGGTATTGCTAAAAAAGCTGCCCGTGCTGCTGACTTAGCAGACATTGGATTAGAAGATATTAGAGCAGATGTTACTGATGATTCCGTGCTTGTATTCAATGACTTAAATTAAAATTGAATTCCTTTAAACCCCTTTTTTAAAAATTTATTAATTTTGAACTTTTTTTTAAATAATATAACTATTAGAAGTAATAATAAATGAAATAATATGGTGTATTAAAATGAATGTATTATCTGCAATGGCTGGAATTACAGATGGTGAATTTTGTAAGAAATTTACAAAACAAAATATTAATATTATAACATTAGGTGGTTACAATACAGATATGGAAAGCTTTAAAGCAGGACTTGAAAATTCTGTTGAAAATAGACGAGAATTTTTAACATGTCCCCATCATTTATCTGTTGAAATATCCGAACAAATCGAACTAATAAAAGAATATAATCCATCATGGAATGGATTAATAAATGTTAATTTACGAGGAACTAGACCAGAATCATTTAAAATTCTTAAAGATAATAAAGATATAGATATTTTAGAAATTAATGCGCATTGCAGACAAAAAGCTACTGTTAATGCGGGTGCAGGACAAGCATTATTGCAAAATCCCGACATGTTAGCAGAAATCCTAGAAGAAGTTTCTAAACATTCCTATTATGATATTTGTGTTAAAATTCGTGCTAATGTATGTAATGTAGATACTTTGAAAATTATTGAACTAATAGAATCATATAATGTTAAATATTTACATGTAGATGCTACAAATCCCGGAATTATGGAAGCAGATTATGATATTCTTAATAAAATTACTAACATGACAAATATGCATATAATTGGAAATAATAGTGTAACCTGCCATGAGGATTATTTGAAAATGAAAGATACTGGTGTAGATAGTGTTTCTGTTGCACGTGCTGCTATGGATGGAGATGTAACTCATATATTTAATGAAAAGTAATATATATTTCATGATTTTATAAAAAGAATAATTACTATAAAAATCATATAATATAATATTAAAATATTTTATAAAAAAAATTATATCCAGATAATAATTAACATAATAATTTTATAATCAAATAAGGAGTGATTAGAATGGGATGGGATGATGCGCCAGCTCATGTATGTAGAGGAGGAGATGTAAGAGGTTTAGCTTTTTGCTGCCCACCTGTAAAACCATGTCCAGTACATACTAAAATAGCAGAAGTAGGTTTAAGTCCACAAGAATTTGTGAACATTAAAGAAGAATTTGGTAAAAGAACAGAACTTGGAAAAGGAACAGGAACCTGTTTCGGATCCTTAATTTGGTGTTGTAAAGGCTCAAAACCATGTCCTCTAAGAGATTCTGTACTTCAATCCATAGGTATGTCTATGGACACATATATGACATTAAAAAAAGAATTGGCAGAAGAAATTGTGAAACATTCTAATGTTAATAGCATAACCTATTCCGAAGAAGATGTTGCTACTCTTGCATCAACATTCGAAATTAGTGTTGAAGAAGCTAAATCAGCATTAAATGAATCAGGAAATGATTTAAAAACTGCAATTAAAAATCTTAGACTTAAAAGTTTATAACCTATTATAAACTTTTTTTACTATTTTTAAATAAAACTAGGGGAAATTTATGGGATTAACATCACTATTTTTAGATATGATTGATAAAAATGTATTAATTATAGGTACAGGTTCTGTTGGAATTAGAAGAACTAGACGCTTTTTAGATGCAGGAGCTAATGTTTCTATTATCACTAAAAATCTTGATGATAAAATAAGAAAAGAATTTCAAGATAAAGGTGCTAAATTCTATGAAGAAAAATATCTTGATGAATTAATTGATACCTGTGATTTAGTAGTTGTTGCTACTGATGATTTAAAACTTAATCAAGACATTTCCATTAAAGCTCAAGATAAACTAGTTAATTGTGCTAGTGATATTTCATTAAGTAATGTTATTGTTCCATCCACATTTAATATAGGTCCTGTGACTGTTTCTTTATATACTGGTTCTAAAAGTCCTCTTATGGCCAAAGAATTACGTAAAAAGATTCAAAAGATAATTACTGAAGAAGACATTATGAATATTGAATTACAAGAATATCTTAGAATATTACTTAAAGAACATATTCCTAGTCAAAAAGAAAGAAAACAATATATGATTAGTATAAATTCAAATAGTGAAATACAAGAATTACTTAAAAATGGTGAATTAGAAAAAGCTAAGACTTATGTTAAAAATATAATTTTAAATTAAATAAGATAAATACAATGTTATAATAAAAAGGGAGTCATTCAATGCTAGCAAATATTCGTATAGATTTTAAGATAGCTGATATAGAGACTATGGAAAATTCTTATACTAAATTAGATAGTATAATTAAAGAATTACATGAAAAAATTGAAATTAAAGAAGAAATAACTTTAAAAACATGTAATAGATACGAAGTTTACTTAATTGTAGATGAAGATATCAATATTCCAACAACCACATTTATTGTAGAAAAGGATGATGTTGCTATTAATCATTTATTAAGATTAGCATCAGGTTTAGAATCCATGATTATGGGTGAAGATCAAATTCTCGGACAAATAAAAACTGCACGTAAAAATGCTATAAAAAATAACACTATTGGACCTAAACTTGAAAAAGTATTTACAAAGGCAATACATGTTGGCCAATCCATACGTAAAAATACTCATATTAATGAAGGTGGTGTTTCAATTGGAAGTGGTGCTGTAGAATTAATTGAAGAAAAATATGGTTCACTTGAAGGAAAAAATGTTCTCATAGTTGGCGCAGGTGAAATGGGAACTGTTGTTTCAAAGGCATTACTTGAAAAAGGAACTAATGCTATTGTAGTGGCTAATAGAACCTATGATAAAGCTATAGAACTTGCTAAAGAACTAGATGGAATTGCTATTAAATTTAATGAAATGGATAAATCTCTTGATAAAATAGATGTTCTTATAAGTGCTACTGGAGCCCCTCATATTTTAATAAACAAGGAAAGATTATCCTTTTTACCAGAACATCATTTGTCAAATATGATTATGCTGGACTTGGCAAATCCTCGTGATATTGATGATAATGTGCGTGAGTTAAATATTAAATTATTTAATATAGATGATTTAAGATACATTACTGATAAAAATAAAGAACGTCGTGTTCAAGAAGCTATTAAAGCAGAAGCTATTATTGAAGAAGAAACCATTCTTCTTAAAGCAGCACTTAAAGAAATGGAAATAACACCAATTTTATCTTCACTTAATATTGAAGCTGAAAAAATAAGAACTCAAGAAATTGAGAAAACATTACACATGCTTGATTTAAATGAAAAAGAAACTAAAATTATTAATCAATTAACTAGAAGTATAACTGATAAATTATTATTTAACATAATTAAAAATTTAAAAGCAGCTGTTAATAATGATGATGATGAAGCAATTGATAATGCTAAAAAAATCCTTCTTAAATACCCTGAATAGATTAATATATTTTTCATTCCTTAAATTTTTTTAAAATATTTATTTAAAATTTACAATTGACTATCATTTATCTAAAACTCTTTTTATAAGAATACATTATATCATTAAAACTATTTAATTAAACAAAAGATAAATATATTATTAATTTAATAATAATTATTATAATAAAATCAATGATATAGAAGGTAACTTAAATGTTCGAAAAAATATTATTACCTACAGATGGTTCTAAAAATTCTGAAAAAGCTATTGAATATGCATTATCCATTATTGATAAAAAAGAATCTGAAATTATCATACTTAATGTTGTAGATAGTGTGTACTTAACAGGACTTCCAGAAGAAGATTTAATTACAAAATCAGAACTTATCTTAGAAGAAGAAAGTAAAAAAGTAACTAAACATGTTGAAGATATAATTAAAAATCTTGAAAAAGAAAAAGGTATCGATGCAAGTAAACTGACTCTCACACCTATGACCCTCGAAGGTAATGCTGCTGACGTTATTCTAAAAGTTTCTGAAAACGAAAATATAGATTTAATTGTTATTGCAAGTAGTGGAAAACATATGCTTGACAGATTCTTATTAGGTAGTGTGACTGAAAAAACAGTGCGCCATACTAAAGTACCTATACTTGTTATTCCTAACAAATAAATTTATTATACTCTATTATGAGTATCTTTTTTTCTATTTTTTATTTTATGAGTGTCCTCTAAAATTCAAAATCAACTTTTAATAATAGTGAATATTACTTCAATAGTAAAATAAAGAAAATTTTACAATGCATTTATTTTTGGTGAACACACTTATGATGAATTTTATAATAAACTTTCTCCTAAATATATATTTATTATAAGTTTTAAGTTAATAAGTATAACTTATAACTAATAAGTTTATAATTAAAAATAAAAACTATAAAAACTAAATAAATAAATATTGCTACTTAATTAAGAAAAAATAAAAAAATAATACTTAATAATTAGCTTAAAAAGCCAATAATTCTAAATTAACAACAATAAAAATCATTTTAGAAGGAGGAACAAATTTGGTATATGAAGGCTATCTGAAAGATTTTCTGGACATATCAAACATTACTGTAGGTGACATAGTAAAAATAACAAAAGCTAATGTAGAACACACAGGAATGCTTCTTGAAAAACCAGATTATACAAACAAAGACACCATTATAATAAAATTAAATAGTGGATATAATATTGGTGTAAACATAAAAGATGCTAAAATAGAAAAAATCAGTGAAGGATCAAAACCACAAATAGAACTTGATCCTGTTGACAAACAAATATCAAAAGATAAACAAAATCTATCTATACTTTCTACTGGTGGAACAGTCGCAAGTGTTATTGACTATAAAACAGGGGCAGTACACCCTGCATTCACAGCAGATGACCTACTGCGTGCAACACCAGAATTAGTAGACCATGCCAACATTACTGCAAAAGCAATATTCAATATTCTAAGTGAAAACATGAAACCAGAATATTGGAAAAAAACAGCAGAAGAAGTATATAATGAAATTAATAATGGTGCAGATGGAGTAGTTATTGCTCATGGAACAGATACCATGCATTATACTGCATCAGCATTAAGTTTCATGATAGATACCCCCGTACCTATTGTTTTAACAGGTGCACAAAGAAGTTCTGACAGACCATCCTCAGATGCATTTACAAATCTTATGGCTTCAGTTACTGCTGCAAAATCAGATGTTGCTGAAGTAACAATCTGTATGCATGGTACAGAAGATGATTCATACTGTGATTTACACAGAGGAACAAGAGCACGTAAAATGCATACATCCCGTAGAGATACATTCACAAGTATAAATATGAATCCTATCGCTAAAATAGAAGATAATACTGTAACAATTAATGATATAGAAGTCCCATATACAAAAAGAAATGAAGAAACACTTGCATTAAATAATGATATTTCTGAAAAAGTTGCATTAATTAAAATGTATCCCGGTATTGCACCAGAACTTATAGATATCTATGTAGATAAAGGATATGAGGGTCTTGTAATTGAAGGAACAGGACTAGGACATTGTTCTGATGAAGTAATTGAAAGTATTTCCCGTGCAACTAGTGAAAAAATTCCAGTTGTAATGACTTCACAATGTATATTTGGACGTACAAACATGAATGTATATAGTAGTGGTCGTAGATTATTACAAAATAATGTAATTTCTGTAAGTGATATGTTACCTGAAACAGCATATACTAAATTATCTTGGGTAACTGGACAAACAGAAAACTTAAATGAAATACAAAAATTAATGCAAACAAATCTTAAAGGAGAAATGGATACAACATTATCCCAAAATTACTTTATAAAAAACTAAGAGGAGTGCTATAAATTGTCCGAAGATAAATTTGATTATAAAGAATTAGGATTAATGATGGGATTAGAAATTCACCAACAATTAGACAGTAAAACAAAATTATTCTGCAGATGTCCAAATCATCTAACTGACAAAGAACCTGAAAGAAAAATATATAGAAGACTAAGACCCACACAAAGTGAACTTGGAGAAATTGATAGAGCAGCATATGAAGAATCACAAAGAAATCTTCAATTCGTATATGAAGCATACAATCACCATACATGCCTAGTTGAAGCAGATGAAGAACCACCATCTAAACTAAATCAAGAAGCAGTAGATATTTCAATAATTCTTGCATCATTAATGCATATGAACGTAGTTGATGAATTCCATACAATGAGAAAACAAGTAATTGATGGAAGTAATACTAGTGGATTCCAAAGAACAGGAATTCTTGCAACTGATGGTTATGTTGAAACAGAATTTGGTAATGTAACTATTGAAACATTAGGTTTAGAAGAAGATGCGGCAAGACGTATTGGTGAAGAAGAAGGTAAAATAGTATTCCGTTTAGATAGATTAGGAATTCCTCTAGCTGAAATAACAACATCACCTGATATGAACCATCCATTACAAGTTAAAGATGTAGCCTACCAATTAGGTCAAATTCTAAGAAGTACCAAAGTAAAAAGAGGATTAGGTACTATTAGACAAGATTTAAATATATCTATCCGTGAAGGTGCAAGAATAGAAGTTAAAGGAGTACAAGATCTTGAATTAATGCCAACAATGGTAGAAAATGAAGTTCAAAGACAACTAAAACTCATTGAAATTAGTAAAAAACTCCAAGAACGTGGTGCTAAAGTAGAAGAAAAAATTTATGATGTAACAGACTTATTCAAAAATACCGAATCTAAAATTGTTAAAACCATACTTGAGAAAGAAGATAGTCATGTTTTAGCAATTAAATTAAAACAATTCAAAGGATTAATTGGTGTAGAAATTCAACCAGGAAAAAGATTAGGTACTGAATTCTCAGAACATGGAAAAAAAATGGGGGTTACTGGATTATTCCATACTGATGAATTACCAAATTACGGTATAACCCAAGAAGAAGTAGAATCAGTGAATAAAAAATTAGAATTAGAAGAAGATGATGCATTTATACTTGTTGCTGAAGAAAGCCAAAAAGCATACAATGCACTTCATGAAGTTATTAAACGAGCAAAACAAGCACTCGAAGGAGTACCTGAAGAAACAAGACGTGCACAAGATAATGGAAATACCGAGTATTTAAGACCATTACCTACTGCTAGTAGAATGTATGTTGAAACTGATATTCCAACAGAAATAATTGATCCTGCCCGTGTTGAAAAAATTGCATCTAATCTTCCAGAATTACCTAATGTTAAAAAAGAACGTATACAAAGAGAATACGAACTTAGTGAAGATTTAGCAGAACAATTAGTACAACGTAATAATGCTGACTTATTTGAAGAAATCCAAAAAGAACTTCCAAATATGGATTCAGTGAAAATTGCATCAGATATTACATACACAATTAAAGATTTGAAAAGAGATAATTATGATATCACTTGTTTAACAAAAAATATCCTTATAGAAATATTCAAACTTGTTGATGATGATATTATATCTTCAGCAGAAACAGAAGTTATTTTAAAAGATGCATGTAATGGCATTTCACCACAAGATTCTGTTAAAAAGAACAATCTTGAAAAATTATCTGATGATATTGTAGAATCAGCTATTAAAGAGATAATAGAAGAAAATAAAAAGATGATTGAAGAAAGAAAAATGGGAGCAATGGGTCCTTTAATGGGTAAAGCTATGGCTAAATTTAAAGGAAAAGCAGATGGTCAAACTGTAAGTAATATTGTTAAAACTGAAATATTGAAAATTATAAATAAGTAAATATTTTATTTTTCTTACTCTTCTTTTTTTATACCTATCTTTTTTTGTGTTAATTATTTAATAATAAATAACATATACCTTTATTAAAGAAATAAATAATATTTAAAATAAAACCACTGATTAAAAAAAATAAGTGATAATTATGTATGATTTAGTAATTATTGGAGCTGGACCTGCAGGTCTTACAGCAGGAATTTATGCAGGAAGAGCGGGATTAAATACAATTATTTTAGATGCTGGTCAAAGTGGTGGAACAGTTAATACTGCACCATTAATCGAAAATTATCCTGGAATTGATAAAATATCGGGTACTGGATTAATGAAATCCATGACAGAGCAGACGAGACAATATGTTGAAATTAAAGAATTTACTAAAGTTGAAAGTATTGACTCCTCCAGTGCAAATTCCTTTGAAGTAAAAACTAATAATGGAAACATTAATACTAGATATATTATACTTGCTACAGGTACTCAATATAAAACTTTAGCTGTTGAAGGTGTTGACGAATTTAGTGGTAGAGGTGTATCTTATTGTGCTGTATGTGATGGTACATTCTTTATTGACCAAGAAGTTATAGTAGTTGGTGGTGGAAATTCTGCTGCAACAGAAGCATTATATTTAAATCGTATTGGTGTAAAATGTAGTATAGTTCATAGACGTGATAAATTACGATGTGATGCAAAGTTAGTATCTGATATTAAAGATGCAGGTATTAAAATATATTGGAATTCTGAATTAAAATCTGTGAAAGGTAATGGTAGAGTTGAAGAAGCTATTATTTATAATAACAAAACCAATAACGAAACTTGCATAAAAGTTAATGGTGTCTTTATTGCTATTGGCTATAATCCAAATAATAGTCTTGCTAAGAAAATTAATATAAAATGTGATGATTCAGGATATATTTATACTGATAAAAATATGAAAACAAGCATCAATGGCATTTATGCAGCAGGCAATGTGACAGGTGGTGTAAAACAAATAATTGTTTCTGCAGGTCAAGGAGCACAAGCAGCTACTGAAATACAAAATTTACTACTTTAAATTGATTCTCACTTAATAAAAAAGAGTATCTTTTAAAAAAAAAATTGTATGAATTAAAAAATAATTTAAGGGATTTTTTATGAATAATAGACTTGAAAATACATATATATCAGAAAATCAATTAAGACAAGAAATAAGTAAACAAATGATTGAAGCTAAAGTAATAGTATTAAAACCAGTAGGTTATCCAATTGAAAGTAATTTTATTGAAAGTCCAGAAATTGAAGTTACTAATAAAGAATTATTTGAAATTTATGCTAAAGATCAATGGAATGGTTATAAACTACATAAAAATCAATATATTTTTGACCAAAAATTAATACCTGATTTTGCATTTCAAGTTATGGATATTAGACCAAATGATTCATATATTACTAATAATACGTCTATATTAGTTCTTGCACAAGAAAACAAAGTTAAAACTACCTCTTCAAATAAAAATTATAAACTTAAAGATGTTATTGGTCAAGAAAAAGCAAAAAATAAAACTAAAATAATAACAAAGTATTTAGAAAATCCTGATAAATTTAAGGATTGGGCTCCTAAAAATATATTATTTTATGGAATGCCTGGAACTGGAAAAACTATGCTTGCACAAGCATTAGCTAATGAATTAAATATACCTATTAAAATGATTAAAGCTACTAGTTTAATTGGAGATCATGTGGGTAATGGTTCTAGACAAATTCATGAATTATATGAAGAAGCTAGACAATCAAAACCATGTGTAATTTTTATTGATGAGATTGATGCTATAGCATTAGAACGTAAATTTCAGTCATTACGTGGTGATGTAACAGAAATAGTAAATGCATTATTAACTGAACTTGATGGAATTGAAAATAATGATAGTATTATAACTATTTGTGCAACAAATACCCCTGAAATGTTAGATTATGCTATTAGAAGTAGATTTGAAGAAGAAATTGAATTTATATTACCTACACGTGAAGAAAGAGAAGTTATTATTAAAAATAATATTTCAACATTACCTTTGGAATGTGTATTTGATGTGAACAAAGTTGTTGAGAAAACTAAAAATTTATCTGGTCGAGATATTAAAGAAAAAGTTTTAAAAACTGCTCTTCATAAAGCGATATCCAATTCTAAAGATTTTATTGATGATGAAGATATTAATTATGCAATTCATGAAACTAAAAAAGAAGTTAGTGTCTCCGATACAATGTTTGTATAATTTTTATTATCATGAAAATTTTTTTTATCCTCCACTCTTTTTTTTTGAATTAGTATTTTATTATCCATTCCAACTAAATCTATTTTATTTGATAGATAATGCTATTTTAGAAAAAATGAATTTTTATATATAAATAAGTTTTTAATTCAAGTTATTAAGTATAAGTTTTTATTTTTAAGTTATAATGAGATAAGTTATAAGTTATAATTAATATCAAACAGATAACAATACCAAATAATCAATGCAAAATAATATACTTATCATAAGAATAATCTTTTATAATCTTATAAATAAGAAGTTATATTTAAAAATAGATATAAATAATAATTAAAATTAGTCATAAATAAAATAAATCTAATTAAAATAAAAATAAATTAAAATAAATAAAGAAAAAAATAATAAAAAAACCTTAACTTGACAACAATGTGTGAAAAGAAAAACATATATATACTAGTATTTTCAAATTATCATATAACGGAATACGGAATTTGTATGCCGACAATAGTATATGGATAAAAAGATAATTATCCAAAAAAAATTATAGTCATAAATTTATAAAACAAAAAAAGGAGATACAATACATGTCTTATGTAAATGAAGTAATTGAAAGAATTACAAAAGAAAACCCAGGTGAAGATGAATTTCACCAAACATTAAACGAAGTTTACAGCTCAATTGAAGTAGCAGTAGAACAAAATGAAGCACAATACAGAAAAGATGCACTCTTAGAAAGACTTGCAAATCCAGAAAGACAAATTAAATTCAGAGTTCCATGGGTAGACGATGAAGGACAAGTACAAGTAAACACAGGTTACCGTGTACAATTCAACAGTGCAATTGGACCATACAAAGGAGGATTACGTTTCCACCCATCCGTAAACATAGGTATTATTAAATTCTTAGGATTTGAACAAATTTTCAAAAACGCATTAACTGGACTTCCAATTGGTGGAGGTAAAGGTGGATCAAACTTCGACCCTAAAGGAAAATCAGACCGTGAAATTATGTCTTTCTGTCAAAGTTTCATGAATGAATTATACAGACACATTGGTCAAGATCAAGATGTACCTGCAGGAGATATCGGAGTAGGTGGTCGTGAAATCGGTTACTTATACGGACAATACAAAAGAATCACCAAACAATACGAAGGAGTATTAACAGGTAAAGGATTAACCTTTGGTGGATCATTAGCAAGAACAGAAGCAACAGGATACGGATTATTATACTTCGCTGATGAAATGTTAAAAGCAAACAACGAAACATTCGAAGGAAAAACAGTAACAGTATCTGGTTCAGGAAATGTAGCTATTTATGCAATTGAAAAAGCTCACCAATTAGGTGCAAAAGTAGTAACCGCTTCAGATTCAACTGGATGGGTATATGACCCAGAAGGTATTGATGTAGCATTACTCAAAGACATCAAAGAAGTAAGAAGATTAAGAATGAGTGATTACGCAGCAGAAAGACCTTCCGCAGAATACCATGAAGGTAGAGGAGTATGGTCTGTAGAAGCAGATATTGCTCTCCCATGTGCAACACAAAACGAAGTAACCATTGATGATGCAAAAGACATTGTAAGCAACAACTACATTGCATTAGCTGAAGGTGCAAACATGCCTACAACACTTGAAGCAACTAAATACTTACAAGACAACGGTATATTATTTGGTCCTGCAAAAGCAGCAAACGCTGGTGGAGTAGCTGTATCAGCTCTTGAAATGAGTCAAAACTCTGAAAGATTATCATGGACCTTCGAAGAAGTTGACAACAAATTACACGCAATTATGCAAAACATCTTCAAACAACTCGATGAAACATCCAAAAAATACGAACAAGACAAAGATTACGTTGCTGGAGCTAACATAGCTGGATTCGAAAAAGTTGTAGATGCAATGCAATCACAAGGAATTGTATAAATACATTGTAAATTATGATTAAATTCATAATTTTCTTTTTTTAAAAAAAATATCACATCCTCAAAAAGAACTATTTTTTATTAGATAAATTAATTATATTCATTAAAATAATAATATAATAATAACTAATTTAGGAATTATTATCATGAGTAAAACAGGATCAGTAGAAGAAAGAGACCTTGTTAATAAATTATGGGCTGCAGGTTATGCTGCAATGAGAGCTCCTGCTAGTGGTGGTGCAACAAAACGGCCTTTACCCGATGTACTTGCAGGTAATGGAAAAAAATATCTGGCTATTGAAGTCAAATCCACACGTCAAGATCATATTTATATTGATAATGAAAAAATTACTAATCTAATTAAATTTTCTGAAATATTTGGCGCTACACCATATGTTGGTGCAAAATTTATTAGAAAAGCTTGGCGTTTTATTAAACTGGAAGATTTACATGTTACTCGTAGTGAGAATTATCGTGTGAATACTGAATTAGCATTTAGTAAAGGACTTGATTTTGAGGAAATTATTGGTGAAAGTATTCAAACAAAATTATTATAATTTTTTTAAGTTTTTTCTATTTTTTGAGTGTTCGTCAAAATTCAAAAATTAACTTTTAATAAGTACTAATATTACTTAAATTGTAAAATAAAGAAAAGTTATGGGAATAAATTTATTTTTGGTGAATATTTATTTACAGTTTATGAAAAATTACTTTTTCATGTTCATTTCAAAAAAATTTTATTAATTATAAGTTATAAGTTAGTTAATTAAAAGTTATTAGTTTATAAGTTATTAAATATAACTTATTAAATTATAAGTTAAAATAAGATAAAAAAAAGAAAAAATAATTGAAAAAATACTATTTGACAATACTTCCTGATGCATCACGACGATATTTTCCAAATTCACTGAGTTGACTTAATTGTTCTTTATCAAAAACAGGTCCTTCAACACAAACACGTACTCCTGTATCATCCATACAACATTGTCCACAAATTCCTAATCCACATTTCATAAAACGATCTAATGCAAATTGACAATCAATATTATATTTTAAACTTAACTCATATAATTTATAGGACATTATTTCAGGACCACATCCAATTATAATATCATAATCACCTTTATTAATTAAATCTTCAGCTAATTCTGTACTAAATCCTTTGAATCCACAAGTTCCATCATCAGTACATTCATAAACATCTATGTCACTATTTTTAAATCTATCAACAAATACTAATTCATCTTTAGTACTTGCAGCTGAGATTAATTCTATATTATCATAAAAGGAAGTTAATGGTGCAAGAGATGCAATACCTGATCCTCCACCTACTGCTAATATTTTTTTATATTTTTTTAAGTCATATCCATGACCATAAGGTCCACGAATACCTATTTTATCACCTTTATTTATATTATCATATATATTTGTTGTGAAGGGACCTGCTTTACGTACTGTTATACCCATAAGATTGTTTTCTTTATCAATTATGGAAATAGTCATTGGTTTTTCTGTATTTAAATCCCAAACCATTATAAATTGTCCTGGATGAATATCATCCGTTATTTTCCAGGGAAATATAATAGTTTTAACAGTAGGTGTTTCTATAATTGTTTCTTTTATTGTTACAACTTGAGGAACTTCATCATCATAAATATTATTTATCATATAATCACCTTAAACTCTGTGAGATAAACCTATAATATCATTTATATTATCATATCCATTTTCTTCAAGGAATTTAGAAAGATCATCACTTATATGTTTAAATATTTCAGGTCCTTCATACATTATAGATGTTCCTATTTGTAATAAACTTGAACCAGCATACATGAATTCAAGTGCATCTTTATAATCTTTAATTCCTCCAACTCCAAATATTGGAATATCAACTACGGTATATGTTTGATATACACATTTTAGTGCTATTGGTTTTATCATTGGCCCTGCAATTCCTCCAAATACATTATTCAATATTGGTTTTCCAGTTTGATAATCAATTCTTAATCCAGGCCCTACACTATTTATAAGAGTTAATGCATCGGCTCCAGCATCTTGAGCGGCTTTTGCAATTTCTGTTATATCTGTTACATTAGGTGTTAATTTAACAATTATTGGTACATCTTTTATTGCATCTTTAACTGCACTTACGATACTATGAGTTAAATCAGGGTCTTCACCAATATTTGAACCAAACCCACATTGTGCATGTGGACAAGAAACATTTAATTCAAATGCATCCACATAATCTTTTGTTCTTTCTGCTACTTCACAGAAGACTTCTTCACTATTTCCATAAATTGATGCAATAACAGGAGTTTTATTTCTAATTTCATCTAATTCTTTTAATTCTTCTTTCTTAGCTTCTACTCCAGGACTAGCTAATCCCACCGAATTTATTACTCCACCTTCAATTTTAACAATTGTTGGATTTTCATAACCATCATTAGGTTCTATACTGAATGATTTTGTTACTATTCCTCCAGCACCAGCTCTTGCAACCATTTTCATTGAACTTGCTGTTGTTCCAAGAATTCCTGCTGCTAAAAATAGAGGATTTGATAATTTCATTCCAAGAATTTCTGTTTCTAACATTTTTAATCCCATAAAATCTATTTTATAATATAACACTGAAAAATATTATTTCACTTTTTCTTAAATTTATTTTTGTTTTTTCATGCTTAATAAATTATAGAAATATCCCTTTTAGAGTATATTTTATATTGTTGTTAAAATTTCTGTGAAATGTTATATTAATCTTAAAAATTAAAGTATTATACATGAAATGCTATATTACAACTACAAGTTTTGGATTTATAGCTACGAGTCAAGATAATACAATTATTGAATACCAATTGTTTGGAAAAAAACAAGTTGAAAAACTACGAGAAATCCAAAAAAAACAGTTATTACCTGAAGAAAAAGAACTTATCAAAATAGTTGCAAAAAACTATAATGAAATTATAATTGAAACTAGTAATAGTAAACAACTATATTCTGATTTAAAGGATTATGATAAATTAATTTTTGAAAAAACAACTACTAATGGAAAATATATCAGAGCAAATTTAGATCAAATTATCCATGATATTTCAGAATTAAAAAACATAGATATACGCAGAAATTTAAATGAAACATATAATGAAATTACAAAAGAAAAAATTAGAGAATCTATTAAAACAAATGATGTGATGATTGTAGAAACAATAAATTCACTTGAAGAAATTGAAGAAACAACTGGTAAATTAATAGAAAGACTACGAGAATGGTGTACACCCTATGTTCCAGAACTAGAAAAATTACATAATCATGAACTATATACTAAACTTATTGCTACTGAAACCAGTCGTGAAAATATCAGAAATAGTTCATTATTAGAAAATACACACATCCAATTACTAGATGTTTATGATGTTGACATGATTCAAGAGGATTTAGAAATTATTAAAGAATTTGCAACATCACTTAGTAGATTATATGAAACAAAAAATAATCTTGAGAACTATATTCAGGAAAAAATCAAGGAAATTGCACCAAATTTAAATGATGTAGCAGGTTCCAATCTTAGTGCAAAATTAATTGCACACATGAATGGATTAGAAAACCTTGCTAAATTACCTTCAAGTACAATACAAATTATTGGTGCTGAAAAAGCAACATTTAGACATTTAAAAACAGGAGAAAATCCACCAAAACATGGACTTATATTCCAACATCCAAGTATACGTGGTTCTAATTGGTGGATTCGTGGAAAACTTGCAAGAGCAGTTGCAAGTAAAATAACAATTGCTGCACGAAAAGATGCATTTAGTAATGAATATGATCCTAATATTAAAATTCAACTTGACGAAAAAATTGAAAAAATTAAAAAAGACAATCCATTTCCATCACGTAAAACTAAAAGTAATGATAAACAGGATAAAAAAGATAAGAAAAACAAGAAAAGTAAAAAAAACCGTAAAGAACGTGGGAAAAAAAATAAACGTAATAAGAGAAAATTACGTAAAGGAGAATATACATACTAGGAGTTGAATTATATGCAAGTAAATAAGATAGGTGAAAATGTATACCAAATAGATAATCAAATTGCAACAATTAATTTAATTCCAGGTAAACAAGTATATCAGGAAAAACTCATAGTTCATGAAGATAAAGAATTTAGATTATGGAACCCACGAAGATCAAAATTAGCTGCAGCAATCATTAAAGGCCTTACAATATTCCCATTTAAAAAAGACTCAAATGTATTATATTTAGGTGCTTCAGCAGGAACAACACCTTCACATATTTCAGATATATGTACTGAAGGAAAAATATATTCAGTAGAATTTGCACCAACAATGATGAGAGAATTTTTAGATGTTTCACAAGATAGAGAAAATCTACTTCCACTACTAGAAGATGCAACACATCCCCTTAATTATCAACATTTAGTAGAATCAGTAGATATAATATATAGTGATGTTGCACAAGCTCAACAAACAAAATTATTCATAGATAATTTCAAACTATTTGCAAAAGAAAATACAATTGGAATTATAATGATTAAAGCTAGAAGTATTGATGTAACTATGAACCCAAATGATATTTTTAAACAAGAAAAACTACGTTTAAAACAAGGAGGTCTAAAAATTTTAGAAGAAATAAAATTAGACCCATATGAGAAAGACCATATTGCATTTATCTGTGAAAAATCATTTTAAATTTGAAAAAATTAAGTTAATAAACTAACCCCCACTTTACTATTTCTAATAAAATTTCTAAAAAAAAGAGTAATTGTTAAAAATAAAAAAATAGTGTTTATAATGAATTATAAACTTTATCAATAATTTTCTGAGCTATATGCCATTTTGAATCTAATTCAATTTTTTCATAACTATCTTTATCAATTAAATAAACTTCATTATTATTAGATCCAGGACCTCCATCTTCAACAAGAATATCATTAGCCACCATGATATCCGTATTATATTTATTCATACGGTTAGTAGCTTTCTTAATTAATTCTTCTTCAGATACACCAGCTTCTGCCTTAAATCCAACAACAAATGTAGAAGGACTAATTTCTTTTATTTGTTGTAAAATTTTAGGTAATTTAGTGAATTTAACTGTTATATCATTCTCCGATGGATATTTTGATTCTTCAACATGATCAATTTCAAAATCAGAAATAGCTGCTGCAGAAACATAAATATCTGTTTCTAAAATTTCATTTTTTACAACAGACATCATTTCACTAGTTGATTCGACATTAATCCTTTTTAAATTTTTAGGAATATGCGTATGAGTTAATCCACATAGTAATGTAACATTAGCTCCCTGACGATAAGCTTCTTTTGCTATTTCAACACCCATTTTTCCAGAACTTCGATTAGTTATTCCTCTCATAGCATCCATAGCTTCAAAAGTTCCACCTGTTCCTACAAGTACATTCATACCTTGAAGTTTATGATCAGAAAGCATTCTTTCAACTTCCAATACTATTTCATGTTTACTTGGGAATTTTGCTTTTCTTTCTGCTTCATTTGGTTCCATGAAGCAAACTTCTGGATGGTCTTTTTTAATCTTATTAATATTATTCTCAATCGCACGATACATTGAAATATGCATTGATGGAACAAATAATATAGGTGTTTTATATCCACTAGCTGTTAATAATAATGTTGTAACAGAAGTATCTGCTATTTTATGAGCAAATTTACTTATAGTATTTGCAGTTGCTGGTGCTACTAATATTAAATCAGCCTGTGCATTTCTTACATGTTCTACTTTTCCTGTTATTTTAGTTACTACTGGATTTTCTGTTGCAAATTCCATAGACATTGGCGTAATTATTTCTGCTGCACTTTCTGTCATGAAACATTCTACTTCAAATCCATGCCGTCTTAGTTGATGTACTAATTTTAAATCTTCAGTTGCAGCAATACTTCCCGTGACACAAAGAATTATTTTCATATAACATACTCCTTCCATTAATTAAATAAATCCAATATAGCATTGTTTGAATTATTTTTTATTTTAAATGTTCCAACAACTAAATCATACCCTGAACGTACATGTTCATATGATTCTACCGGAGTAGATAATAATAACACGTACATTTTATTATCCATTTTCATCCATGTTGCAACATGTTCTTTTTGTGAACCATCAGCTTCATTTATTATATATCTATGAATAATAGCAGTGTTATTATTTACTGTTGTTTTTATTTCCTGAATGCTAATGTAATTTCCATATTGTGCTAATAGTTTATTATTATTTGAACATGCAACTTGTATATCATCACCATACTCTGAGGGTACTTGTTGTATAACAATAGATGTCTTTGGATCATTAGGGTCAGCTACTGCTGCTACAGATCCTTCAGCTACACTTTTTGCTTCTTGCCAATCATCAGGATACTGGAAAGTAACACTATTTTGATCATATGTTTGTCCTGATGCAGTAATAAAAGCAAAAATTCCAGAATAATATAATGCAAATATGAGAACTATTAAAATAACTATTGTTAAAATGTTTTTACCTAGTTTCATAATTTTACTCCTTTATCGTGAACTATTATGTTTATTTGAACTAGTGGAACCACTAGAACTACTGGAACTTGAACCACTAGTTGAGTTCTTATTACTACTTGAACCACTATTCTTTTTAGTAGCACTATTTGAATATGTTTTCTTAGTGGTTGTAGTTTTAGTTATATTTTGTGTAGTATTATTATTTGCAGTTAAATTTGATGCATTCATTACAGTTCCATTAGGACTGAACGCTGAATCAGATACTGTTATATTTGAGGATGAACTATCATTTATCGTATTTAATGCAGAGATTCCTGCAACTATTCCCACTGCAAATGCTAAAATAATTACTACTATTAGTATTCTTCGCGTAGTTTTTCTACTAACACTACTATCCACTTTAGTATAATCATTTGATTCTATTTTAGTATATTTATCTACAAAATCATCATATAATTCTTCACGTTTAGCTTTTCTATCCTTAATATTTGACGGCTTAAATCCTTTAGATTCTTGAAGTTTAGTTACTGCTTCTTTATTACCCAATTTTCGTTCATAACGAATTCTTAGAGTATCATATTCTTCAAGAGTAATATTACCATTATTTTTCTGTTCTTCTAATTCCCTTAGTTTCTTTTCAATATAATGCCGAGAGTTACCCCTTGCTATTTTAATTCCCCCTCAACAGTAATAGTTTTATAAGAACCCAATATTTTAAACATTGCTACTTTTGATTCAATAATAGTTAATGCTTTTTTAATTGAAGGTTCTTTTTGATGTCCTTCTATATCTATGAAAAATATATATTTTCCCATACCTTGTTTAGAAGGTCGTGACTCTATTTTTGTAAGATTTATATTTTCATTTACGAAAATACCTAGAATTTCATATAAACCACCAGGTTTATCTCCTTTTAAAGATAATAAAATAGATGTTTTATCATTACCTGAAAGTTCTTTTTGATCATCTTTACCAATAATTATAAAACGTGTGACATTATTTGAATAATCTTGAATATTATACTCTAATATTTCTAAATCATATTTTTTAGCCAATATTTTATTACCTATTACTGCAGCTGTCGATAATTCTGTCACATATCTCGCAGCATTAGCAGTACTTGGCATAGTATGTACTGGTTTTTTAAGATTATGAATATAATTTCTACATTGTGCTATTGCTTGTTGATGAGAACATATTACTTGAATATCATCTATTGTTTTACCTTTTTGTACTAAAAGATTATGTTTAATTGGTAATTCTAGTTCTGCTTTGATTTTTAGGTTGAAAAATGTTAAAGCATCTAATGTTATAACTACTGAACCTTCCGTGGAATTTTCAATAGGTACTACTGCTTCATCAATTTCATCATTTGCTAAAGATTCAAAGATATTTAGAATATTTGGATAAGGGACAATATTTGTATTTTCATCAACCACTTTTAGAACAGCTTCATGTGAGAATGTTCCTTCAGGTCCTAGATATCCTACTCGTTTATTTTCATTCATTAGTTACTATTTATATATAACATAATTTATTAATTCTTTGATTATATTATAAAAAATAGTTTTTGATAATAAAAATATTTTAGAAAAAATAGTTTGAATATTAAGTAAATTATAAAAAAAAAGTATGGATGAGAAAATTAGTAATTTCCTCTTTTCCGGTTATGGTCATATACATATTTTAGTATATCTGTTTTTGAAACTATACCTTGTACTTTATTTTTATCATCAGATACAGGCATTCCACTGAATTCATTTGTAACCATTATTTCAGCTACATCTGCAATAGTTGCATCTTTTGTGGTTGTTTCAATTGTCTGTGACATTACTTCTTGTACAAATAAATTCCTTATTTGAGAATGTTGATACTTTTCAGGTACACGTTTTTTAAAATCAATGACTGTTCTTGCTACATCTTTAGATGTTATTACCCCCATTATTAATCCAGAACTAACTACTACTAATCTTGAAATATCATTATCTATCATTAATCTTCTTGCATGTACTAATCTTTCATCAGGACCTACTGTAACTACTCTGTTAGTCATGATTTCTTTTATAGGAGTTTCTTTATATTGTTCAGCATCCATATCATTTAAGAAGTCTGTTTTTGTTACCATTCCAACTACATTATCCTCATCATCAAGAATAGGTATACCTCCAATATGTTTATCAACCATTGTTTTAAGAACTTTTACTTTTGAATCAGATGTTTTTGCAGTTATTACATCAGGTGTCATTATTGTTGAAATTCTCATATGAGATAGTGGAACATTTTCATATTTAGCTGAAGCTATTTTTATAGCCATGTCTTTTTCAGTTATGATTCCTACTAATTCACCATTTTTTGGAGAGATGGCTACTAGCCTTGATATTTTATGTTTACTCATTAGTTTTAAAGCATCAGAGACTGTTTGATCTTTATGTATTGTTATGATATCTTTAGCCATTACTTTTTCTATTGTCATTATAATCAACTCCATAGTTTTTTTAGAATATATTTAATAATATTATACTTAAAATATAAAAACATATTCATATTTTAAGATTAATTAAATAAAATTAATCTTTTTATATTTATCTATTGAACAATTGCTTTTAGTAAATCACGAATTGTTATGATTCCAATTATTTTTCCAGAGTCATCATCAACTACTGGTATTCCTCTAATATTTGATTCAAACATTGTATTTGCAATATCACCTAATTTATCATATTTTGAGGCTGTAATAATATCCGTAATCATTAATTCATCTACGGTGATATCTACAACATCATTTCCATCATTTGAAAATAATTTTGTGAATAATTTATGTTGTCCTATGTATTTTAGTATATCAGATGCTGTTACAAATCCTAGAAGTTCTTCTTTTGATGATGGTAATTGTGGATTTTCACCAACAATTGGTACTCTTCTAAGAGAGTTTCTTACCATTATTTTTGCTATACCTTCTATTCTTGTTCCAGGTGTTGTTGTGATTATATCTGTAGCCATTATGTTCTGTACTTCTAAGTCAGATATTAGTTTATCAAATTTTGATACTACATCTCCTTCAGTTACCATACCTACTATTTCATCAGCACTATTTACTATAGGACATCCTCCTATATGTTCTTCAAGCATTAAAGTTGCTGCATCAATAATTGTATCCTTGTTAGTCATTGTTTTTACATTACTCGTCATAATTTCCCGTATTGGTGCATTTATTGCTGATAAAAAGTTCCCTTTATGTTTTTCTGTAATGAGATTATATTTTTTCCCACCACCAAAGAAGTCAAGAATATCCATTGTTGTTACAATTCCAAGTAATTTTCCAGAACCTGGATCTGTTATAGGTACTCTTCTAATATCTTTTTCAACCATTAAATTTGCGATTTCAATTATTGTTGCACTTTGAGATGCTGTTATAATATCTTTAAATGCTATACTCATTATGTCTCCATCATTTTCAGATTTTTTTGTTTGTAAATTAAAATCATCAAAGTTATTGATTTTATTCATTATTTTATTTTTCATGTTTTTCATCTCCATTTAATTGGTTAACTTGTTATTTTTTTTCTAATATTGGATTTTATTTTTTTATTCTTCTGATAATTCTTCAATACATTCTGAACATAAATATTGTCCATCATTATCTTCTAATTCTCCATAAACACCACATTTTTCACATACACCCTCATCTAAACTTTCATCACTTGTTTTGTATTGTTTATCTTCTGAGAATGATTCTTCAAGAATATTTTCTTCGACGAATAATTCAATTAATTCAGGAGATACTCTTACAATATCTGTTAAGGTGAGTAATCCTTTTAAATCATTGTTATCATCAATTACTAAAACTACTTTACAATTATTTTTAATCATTACTGATGATGCTTCTACCAATGAAGTACTAGGATTTATTTCTACAAACTTATCCATAACCATGTCTGCAGTTATATCTTGTGGAGATATGTTTTTAGATACAACTTTTGAAATAATATTATTACTTGTAACTATTCCTTCTACACATTCATCTTCTATAACCACGGAACTAATGTCATTCTTAGTCATTATAGTTGCTATATCCGATATTTTTGTATCACTTGTAGCTGTTATGACATTGTATGTCATTGCATCTTTAATACCAATATTATTTTTTGTTTTTAATTCCATGTTTATCACTCCGGGTTATTAAAAAAATAATAACATAATTAATAATTTAATTCTTATTATATAATATTTTTTATTCAATTTTCTAATATTATAACAATAAAATAGTAAATTTTCATAAATGAATAATTATCTTAAGAAAATATGGAAAAATATTCTTCAAAAAGTAAAAAGAATAAATAGTATAACTTACAAATATTAGATTAATAAAACTCTTTTTAGAATAACTTTTATTAGAAAAGTAATTAAATTACTCTATTTATCATTAAATGAAGATTATAAAAATTATTTAAAAAAAATAATTGAAGAATAAGTTAATTTATTTAAATTTATAAAAATAGTAAATGATAAAATTATTATTATTTTATTCTACACCAAGATACTTGTGTATTTGTGGAATTACAGATACATTATATTGTGTTCCTATTAATTCTGATATTTTAAAGAGATTTTCTTTACTATTCCATAATGACATGGGACTTACTGGTTGAATTATAATTTCAATATCATTGGATGTTATTGTTTTTAGATCACCAAGTAGTTTATTCATGATATTGAGTGGTGTGGTTGGTGAGATAACTATTTTGATATAGTATTTTTGATTTTTTGATTCCATTACTTTTATTGTTTCTAGTTCTTGTTGATATATTTGCTTCCATTCATCCTGTGAATTAAAATGTTCAGGTAATTTTATATCCATAGATACTATGTCAATTACATCAGTTAGTAATTTCATATTATCAGGTAATGTAGCATTTGTTTCAAGCATTGCTTTGTAGGGATATTTTTTTAGAAAATCATGAATGTATTTTGAGTGTAGAAGTGGTTCTCCACCAGTTATTTCTAGTGAATCAAAGTCAGGCGTCATTAATTCCTGTATTTTGTTATTTAGTTCTTCGAAGGAGTACTCTTTTCCTAAATCTGTTGTTTTACTGTTTTCTGTATCACAGTATACACAGTTTATATTACATCCAGAGAACCTTATGAATATTTGACGTTTACCTATAAGTAGTCCTTCTCCTTGAATACTTGAGAATATCTCTATTATTTTAGAAGTGATGGTTATATACCTCCCTACTTAGTTTAATTTTTTATGATAGGATGCACCTTGACCTATTCCTTCATTAACTTGTAATTCTATGTATTCAAGAGTTGTTGTATCTTCTAGTTCATCAACTATTGCTTCTGTTATATATTCAGATAGACATTCTGCAGTTGTAGCTACTACTGGTAATAATACTACATCTGAACGTGGTAGTTTATATTCTAAATCACCAAGTACTTTGAATTCTACTGTTTTATCATCTTCATATGTTATTTCAAGGTCTGGACTATTTACAGGTATTAATACTCTATGATCTAATTGTTTACATATTTTCCTAGTAATTCCTTTTAATATTTTAAAGTCTATTACAAAGCCAAATTGTCCTGATTTTTCACCACTTATTTCCACATCCACTATGTAACTATGTCCATGTATTTTTCCACATGACTCATGTCCTATTACCATGTGCGCTGCTGAAAATCTTAAATTTGTATGAATTCCATCTAAATTTACTTTCATTATTTATTTCCCCTAAAATACTTTTGTTTTTACTATATCTTTTTCTATGGTTTCTATAGTTTCAATATATGTTTTTGCAATTGAATCTTGTAATTGATGTATTTGTTCTATTGTCATTCCATTATCTTCTAGTGCTGATGTTTCTACATCACCAGGTGTTCCATCTACTGTGATATTTAATGCAAAATGCATTTTCATTGAACTTATTGATGCTGTTGCTATAGATACTGATAGTTTTTTATTGTTTATGAATATGTCATCCCCATCTTGTGTTGTATTAATACCATAATCTAATAATTTATCTCTTGTTATCATGACCAACATTCTTTGTCTGTGGTATGCTAATCTTAAACTTCCTGGTTGTTCATCAAAATGTTCTACTATGAAATTTAGCATCATATTCCCTTTAATATCTAAACCTACATCTTCATAGTCTATCAGGTTTTTTCCAAGTATATTCATTGGCCCTAACCATGAAACTATTGTTGAATCTTTCACTCCAAATTCTTGGAAAGCCCATGAAGGATTTATTTGACTTCCATCATATTCATTTCCATCTTCCCATTTTAAGTATTGCATTTTTAATCACTCCAAATTATTATTTAGGTAAATTACCAAAGTTAAATAAGGTAATTTCTTCTAGAATATCATTTTTATCTATAATATTTTTTGTATCAAATATTATTGGTTGTTTCATATTTTCTTTTAATTTATTGAAATCGAGTTCTTTGAATTCATCATGATTAGTTAGAATTAATAGTAGTGATGAATCTTGTATTGCTTCTTCAAAGCTTAGATTTGTAAATTTAATATGTGGATCATATATCTTTAAATCAAAATCTTTTTCTAGGCCTCTTATTATATCATAGGATGGACTTTCTCTGTCATCATCTGAATTTCCCTTATATGCTAAACCAAATATGGATATTATGTGTTTATTTTCTTTATAATCATTTAATATATTTTTCACATTTTTAACTACAAAGTCAGGCATACTTTTATTAGTATCACGAGCCATCTTTATTATTTTAGCTTCTTCTTGTGCTAATGAATATACAAAGTAGGGATCTATAGCTATACAATGTCCACCCACTCCAGGTCCTGGTGAGAGTATATTAACTCTTGGATGTTTATTTGCTATTTCAATTACTTCTAATACATTAATATCTAACTTAGCACCTATTTTAACCAATTCATTAGCCAGCGCTATGTTCACATCCCGATATGTGTTTTCCATACACTTAGATAACTCAGCTATTTTTGCTTCTGTTTCTATAATTTCTCCTTCAACAAAGATTTTATATACTTCAGTAGCTTTTCTAGTACATTGAGGAGTTATTCCACCTATAATTCTACTATTATGAACTAATTCTTCTAAAATATTTCCAGGTAATACTCTTTCAGGACAATGAGCTAGATATAAATCTTCACCAATAACATATCCTTCTTTTTCAAAGAGTGGTTTAATTACAGTTTCTGTAGATAATGGTGCAATAGTTGATTCAATTATAATTATATCTTCTTTTTTTATGTAGGGTATTATTGATTCACATGCACTTATAACATGTTTTAAATCACATTCAAAACTATTTTCCTTAAAAGGTGTAGGTACTGTTATTATATAAACATTAGATTCTTCAGGGTGTGTTTTTACCATATATGTTCCATTTTCTAGGCATGTTTTTAGAATTTCTTTAATTTTTGGTTCTTCAATAGTTATATTTCCTTTATTTAAATTTGAAACTATTGTTTCATTTATATCTACACCTATTACTTGACAATTATTTTTTGCAAATAATACTGCGGTAGGTATTCCAATATAACCTTGACCTATAACACAGATTTTCATTATTCTACCCTTTAATGCATTTCTTTATGATACTAGAATTAAAAATTTAAAAAAAAGAATACCTATATAACAAATACTAGAAAAATCAGTATAAATCATTTTATTAAAAGAAAAAATTATTTTAATAAGTTTGATTTGAAATTAAGAAGTATATACTTTATTTAAATGATTAATTATTAATATATTATATGAATTTCATATAATATAAAACCATGTGATTAAATTAAAACCATAATAAGAGCTCTTAACCTATTAATATTATTTTATTCATAAACAGTAATAGATAAAATAAATAATAGGTTATTTAGATATGATAGTTCAGCCAAGGGATTATATAGAAACAAAAGATCATTTATTTTTTGCAGTAAATACTTATACTCATCCTGAAAATGCATATATTGCCTTTTTAAGATATGTTCCATGTGATGAGGGAGATCGTGAAATTAATGGTATTAAGTATAAAAAAGTAGATAGTATTGAAGCATATGAATATCTTAGAAAAAATCATCCTAACTACTTATTTACATGGAATATTGAAAATAAGAAAATGATGGGTGTTCCAAGAGAAGATATTTTAGAAATTAGAAGTCCTATTACTAGATTAAATGAAATTATTAATAGTAAAACCACAGATGAATATTATAGAAAAGTTTCATTACTTGCAAATACATTTCATGAAGAGGCTGGAATTAGTTATGAGGACATGGGAATTACAGGATCTACTTTACTACATCTTCAAAAACCTACAGAATCAGATATTGATTTTATTATCTATGGACTAGAAAATCATAAAAAAGCTATTACATTATATGGTAAATTAAAAAATGATGAAAATAGTGTTCTTGATAAAATAGATGATGAATACTGGAATCAAATTTATAAAAAAAGAATTAAAGATAATTCTTTAACATTAGATGAATATAAATGGTATGAGAATAGACGAAACAATAGAGGTCTTATTCAAGATACATTATTTGATATTACATTGACTTTGAAACCAGAAGAAGTAATTTCTGAAGAAATTATTAATATAAAACAAGAAGGTCGAATGAAAATTAAGTGTAAAATTAGTGATGATAGTCAATCATATAATGTTCCAGCTACATATATTATAGAAGATGTTGAAGTTTTAGAAGGACCTATTGTAAATATTGAAAAAATATTATCATATACCCATACTTATACAGGAATTGTACAAAATAATGAGAGAGTTATTGCATCTGGTATGTGTGAAAAAATAATTACTAAAGACTATGAAAATCCTAAATATAATTTAATTATAGGAACAACACGCGAATCATTAAATGAATATATAAAGTTAGAAAAAAATCCAATAAAAAAAAATAAGATGATGAATATTGATTATAATACTTCATTAACACGGTCAATATCAAATTTAGCAGTATTTGCTACAGTCATTACAGCCATGACTCCTGCTTGAACTGGATCAGTTACTACCAAATCAGCATGATCCCTTACAGAACCAACCATATTTAAACTAATAACTTTAATTCCACTCTTTTTTACTTCATCAATTGCATTAACAATAGATCCACCCATTAATGAGCCTGCAAGTACTAGTACACCAACACGAGATAATGAACATACTGCACGTACTGCTTCTTCTAATTTTTGTTCCCCCGCTAAAGGTAAAGTATCTACACTAATTCGTTCCCCTCTAATATTATGACGGTCTGCTTCTGTAATTGCACCAAGTGCTACTTGAGATACCTGTGCTCCACCACCAATAATTATAATTCTTTTACCCCATACTTTATCCATTGACGCAGATAATTCAACATTTACCACTTCAGGAAATGATTCAAGTCCTGTGATGAGTTCATTCATATCTTTAACATGATCCAATTCAAGATATGTAGATGCATATCCTTTAGATTCAACATGCATGTATGTATAAACTATATTAATCTTCTTTTTTGCAATATAATCAGATAATTTTTTTAGAACTCCTGGTTTATCTAACATATACAGTGTTATTGCATCTACCATTACCATTACCTACCTTTATTTATCAAATAATTTATTAATTTTACTAATATAATAGTTTGTACTAACTAGTAAAAAAGTATTTTTAATTATAATTGCTGTTTTAGTTTCTTATAATATGAAAGAATATATTTAGATTAATTCAAATAAATAAAAAATTATTTAAAAAAATAAAGTAATATTTATATAGTATGATTATAAAATAAATGTAATAGTGGAAAAATAAGATAAAATTAAATTCCACAATAAATGCATATATTCTAAAAAAAGGGTATTGTAATAAAAACATAGAAATTTAAATTTTAACCCCTAAATAAATTTAAATAAAGAAAATGTAATATCCATAATATTCATTTCATCATTAATCATGTAATTATACTCTTTAACTGATACAATACCCTTAAATATCCCATAAGATATGTATTAAAATGACAATAATTTCCTAAATAATAAACACATCCTTTTTATTCTTTTTAGGAAAAAAACTCTTTTTGAAGAAAATTAATTTTAATATATTAAAAAGAAGATTATATTTTTTTAGTTAATAAAATTGAGAAAAATTAGCTATTTTTTTAAATACTTAATTAAAAAGTAAAAATAAAATTTATTTTAAATTAAAAATGAATAGAAAGTATATACTTAATTTCCCATACGTAATTTACTTGCCATTCTTCCAAAGAATCCTTGTTCTTCTTCTTTTTTAACTTTTTTAGGAATACTTGAACGTGGTAATCTTACTTCATAACCACAATTTGGACAAAATACATTATCTCCACCACAACCACAGTTGCAGTCTATTAGTTCTTCTTTTGTTTCATCAAATTCAAATCCACATAATTTACATTTAATCATAATTATCTTCTCCTATAACATTTATTATTTTTTTACAATATTTTTAGTCTTACCTTAATTTATATAATTAAAGTTTATGTTATAAATAGTTATTGAAAAATAAGTTAAACAGAATAAAATAAAATTTATAAAAAAAGTTAATTTTCAGATTTAAGTGAATTTATAATTCGTGTTAACAGGGATTTTTGTTGATCTTCTGTTAAATCTTTTCTAAGTTCTTTTGGTATATGCATATCATGTCCACAATTAGGACATCGTACATTTTCACCATTACACCCACCGAATGCACAGTTACATCCACATGGTTTTACTTTTGTTTCATCAAATTTACATCCACATAACATACATTGCATCAATTTTTATTCCTCCATAATAATTAATACTAATATATTATAATAGTATAAAAGTTTTTCTTAAATTAATTGTTGAAAATTTTTTTATTTTTTGGATTTATTCTTAGTTCTTATTCCAATAATCACAAGAAACACCTCCTTAAAAAATAATAAAAAAAAAGTATTATTAGGAATTATGTAAATCCTAACAATAATCCTCCTTGGTAAACTATGAATGATGCTATATATGCTACGACTAGACACAGTACTACACATACACCCATCCATTTCCATGAATTTGTTTCCTCTTTGATTGCACCAAGACATGCGAAACATGGAACATATAGTAATGTAAATACCATGTAGGAAAGTGAAGTTAATGGTGTGAATAATCCAGGAAGTACTTCACTTATACCATCTTCACCTACACCAAATAGTGTACCGAAAGTTGATACAACAATTTCTTTTGCCATGATACCAAATACAAGAGCTACTGCTGCTTGCCAGAATCCAAATCCTAATGGAGCAAATATAGGTGCAATTGCATTACCAAACATACCAATTACACTTTCAATAGTACCTTCTTCTACACCTGGTGGCAAGTTTCCAAGTAACCATACAAGTATGGATGTACCTAAAATGATTGTTCCTGCTTTTTTAATAAAGAGAGATCCTCTTTCCCACATGTGTAGTGTTGCACTTTTCATGGTTGGTAACCTGTATGGTGGTAATTCCATGATAAATGGTGCAGATTCTTCAGAGAATACTGTTCCTTTAAGTAATCTTGCTACTATAACTGCTACAATCATACCTAAAATGTATAATCCAAATGTTACTTCTGTTTGGTTTTGTGTAAAGAATACTGCTGTGAATAATGCATAGATAGGTATTCTTGCACTGCATGAAATAAATGGTAATGCTAACATTGTGGAGATTCTATCACTTTCATTTGCAAGTGTTCTTGTTGCCATTACCCCTGTTACGTCACATCCAAATCCTAGAATCATTGGTATAAATGCTTTACCTGATAATCCCATGATTTTATACATTGCTCTATCAATTACAAATGCTGCTCTTGCTAAATATCCAACATCTTCTATCAAACTTAATAAGAAGAATAATATGAATATAATTGGAATAAATGTGAGTATTGAACCTACTCCACCTATTACACCATTAAGTACAAATGATGATAATAATCCATCACCGAGCATTGGAGTTAAATAATCTATTAATGCTGTGAATCCAGCATCAATTAAATCCTGGTAAGGACCTCCTATTGTATATGTGAGATAGAATACTAAATATATTACTACTAAGAATATTGGTATTCCTAGGAATCTATTTGTAACTATTTTATCAATTTTATCAGTTAATGTTTCTTTGTTTCCAGAAGGTTTTTTAACACATTTATTCATTATACCTGCAATCTCTCCATATCTTGCATCAATAAATGCGTCATCAACATTATCATTTAATATTTTTTCTAGATGTTTTCTTATTTCATTTACTTTACGTAAATTTTCTTTATCAGGTGATTCTTCGGCAAGATCCATTACTTCATCATCACCTTCTAAAAGTTTTACTGCTACCCATGAATCTGGTGCAGAACCTACTTTTAAGTTAGGGAACATTGATTTTACTTCATTAATATGATCATCTAATTCAAAACCATATGTTAATGAGTCTGCCCTATTGGTAGGATTTTTTGCTGCTTTGATTGCTGTTCTTACTAGTTCATTAAGTCCTGTTCCTTCCCTAGCATCTACTACTACTATTGGAATTCCTAGTGTTTTTTCTAGTTTTTTAAGATCTATTTCAAAACCTGCTTCTTCAGCATAATTTAACAAGTTCACTGCTAATACTGTATTAGCCCCTGTTTCTAGGATTTGTAATGTTAAGTATAAGTTTCTTTGAATATTTTCTGCATCAATAATATTTATTACTGCATCATTTTCTTCATGAATTATTGCATCACGTGAAACTTGTTCTTCTACTGAATAAGGGGTTAAACTATAATTACCTGGAAGATCTATCATTTCGATTTCATAGTTATCAAATTCGAAACTACCAGATTTTTGTTCTACTGTTTTACCAGGCCAGTTTCCAACGTGTTGTTTCATACCAGTAAGATGGTTGAATACTGAACTTTTACCTACATTTGGATTACCTGCTAGTAAAAATTTTAGTTTCTCCATATCATTCCTCTTATGTGTCCTATACCAATTTAGGTTCACCTAAATTGAATTATAATAAAGTTTTATATATTAAAATATAATTTTTTAAAAAAATATTTTTAAATGATTCAATATTATAAATAAATAAAAAAAATACAATTAAATTAAAAAAAAATAGATATTATTCTAATTCAATTGATTCTGCTTCCTCTTTTCTTAAAGCTAAAGAAAATCCCTGAATTCTTACTTCAACAGGATAACCTAATGGTGCTTTTCTTTCAAGTTTAATAGGAGTACCACTGATAAGACCCATTTCCCTTAAATGTTTACCAAGAGATCCTTTAACTTTATGTGATTTGACTACACCTGATTCTCCAGGTTGTAAATCATCAACTGTTCTTGCCATAATATCCTCCTTGAGACTAATTTTTGATTGTTATCTAATATTATTAGTTTAATAAGATTCAACTAATAATTAAATTTATTCAGATTAATATTAACACATAATTAGTTATACCTAATTAGGTATACCTAAGTTCATTATAATATATAAATATTACTATAATATAATACCAAGTAAAATAAACAATGCATAAAAGAACAAGACAGTAACTAAATAAAAAATCATTAAAGAATAATTAAAATTATACAATATACATAAATTTTACTAAAACTAAATTCATAAAAATATTTAAGAAAAAACAGAAAAAAAATACATGAGCAAAAAATATTCTAAAAAAATGACCTTGTAGAAATTCCAATTTATATAATTCAAATTAATCTATAATATAATTAAAATAAAATTATATTTCTTAAAAATAAGGGATATATGAATAATATCCCTCTAAAACCTATTATAAATAAAATCACACTTGTTTAAATAAAATATCACACCTAACTGTAAATCAAAGTTCTGTAACATATGTTCACTAACTAATCTATTATAGAAAGTTTATTTTATAGCAAATTAATAAGTATCATAACAATTATATAAGGAATAAGAAAAGTTAGTACTGCTGATATAATCACTATATTTTCATATTCCTTTTTTTTCGTTGCATTGTATCCTGTTATTAGTTCAATTTTATTTATAAATTGTCTGGGGAAAAACATGACCAATGTTATCATTATAAATTCATAAATATAATATATACTCCAAAGAATCATGAGTTCATATTCTGAAAGAGTTATACTAGGAAAGATTACTCTTAAATAGTAAATATAAAATAATAACCATATACCCAATACCATATTAAGATTTATTGATAGAAATGAATATTCATTATCATCCGCACTTGTTTTTTTTATTACTATTTTTTCATTCAGCAATTCCCGGTTCCATATTAAACCTAGGATAATATAAACTAAAATAATAAACATTTTATTAAACAAATCATAATCAATAAAGAAAGTACCTATTAAAATAACAACCATGAAAAAACTCATTATTTCTGCACGAAAATCCCTATTTGATTGTTTATTTATACCTATACTCCTATAAAAATCATCCATATCGTTTTTTAAAAAAATAATAATGAATACTACCAATATTAAACTATTATGATAAATAACATCTAAATACATGATATTCTCTCTTTATAAATTATTTTTAGGAAAATAGATATATGTTTCTTCAACTGTCATTTTTCGTGCTCCTGTTTCATAATCAATATATACTGCATTTTCTCGATCATAACCATTTTTAGTATAAGGTATTTCTACAATATCTCTGTAATTAGGACTTGAAGTATTAAAAATTTCAATATAATCATAATTGTCTAAATAATTCTTATGTGTCCAAAATTTACCCCAATCTGTCATGTTTATATAGAAATCCCTACCATAAACAAATACTCTATGATATGTGGCCATTTTATGTTGTACTTGTTATTAATGAAGTATCATTAGTTACAAGTTCATTTGCTGAAGCTATACTTAATCCATATATTATTAAGAGTATTATGAACAAAAGATAAAACTATAATTTTTCATAATTTCAACTCGTTAAATAGAAATTGAGATTTATTTTAAAATATAGCTACATCATTTCTATTTAAATATTTATAAATTCTATGTTCCCCTTATTATATAACTATTATGTATTAATATGAATTCAGAATAATCTGTTAATTTTTTTAAAACTCCCCAATTACCTTAAATAAAAGGTATAATTAATAAATTATCCACATAATATAATCATATTAATCATAATTATTTATTTAATCACATATATAAACTTATTATTTTCCATACAAAGCAGAATGTGTTCATCAAAATTCAAAAAAATTAATTTTTGAAAAGACAGACATTGAACCAATTCCAATAAAAAAAAACTTTTACAGAAGATATTTATGATATACAACCCACCTCTTGATTTATAAAAAGAATACTAATAACCCAAAATAACATTTTTTTTACCAAATACTCATTAAAACAAGCCATTCTTTGAATTTGTAGAAATAAAAGTAAAATTATATTAAAAATAGATTGTTCAAATATAAAAATCAAATTGAAGAGTAAAAAAAAGATATGAAAATAAAATTTAGTATAAACTGGTAGATTTATAAAATTATAATAAAATAAACAAAACTAAAAATGTGTTTTATAAAATATTCCTATATTTAATTCAGATTATATAAAACTAAGATTTATATGTATTTGAAAATCAAAAAATTCTAAAAAAAGTAAAAAAAATAAATGAGAAGGTAAAATTAATTACCTTCTAATGCTTTTCTTTCTGCATCTAATTTATGTTTAGCTATTTGATACATTACTAAGAAGTCGTCATCATCATTAACAGGAATTACTTCTAATCCTAATGCTTCATGTTCTTCAATCCATTGATCATCAAGAACAGGAACTTCTAATTTAATTGGTTCATCTTGATGATTTACCACAATTAAATTTCTGAAAGATGTTCTTAGTTCTACAATATAACCAGCTAAACTTATTATATGATGTGGTCTTAATACTATTTTCATTTAATCACCTATTAAATCATGTATTACCTTATCATTATAAGAATGCTACTATAACTGCTATTACAGATATTACACTGGTTGCTATAACTGTAGGATAGAATTCACGGTTTGTGAATAATGGTGCAAATGCACTTGTTACAGCTGCTGCCATTGTTAATATTATAGAACATATTATAGGTACTATGATTGATACACTAAATGCTGGAGGTACTCCTAAGAATAATGTGGAGTATACACATCCACCAACAAATATTAAAAATGCATGTGCCATTGTATATACAGCTCTTGATTTAGACATGTATTCCATGAGAGGACCTTGAATTACATCAGAGTGTCCTTCCATATATGCAAAAGGATTTGAATTGAGAACAATTAAGAATCCTACAAAGAATACAATTGTACCAATGATACCTGGTAAACTTAATACTACTGGTCCACAAACCATTTGATATTTTACAATATCAAGTAAGTTTATACTTCCAGCCATTATAGCAGGTATGAATAAAGCTATATAAAATGGTAAACTACCATATGATATAAGTTTTAATGATCTATTTGCACTTATTTGTTCAAAGAATGATTGTTTAGCACCTACGTGTTTTGCACCTTTAATTTGATCAGGGAATGGCATATTTTTAGATAAAAGTGATTGTGAGAATGAACACATGAATAAGTATAATACTTCTTCCACTTTTAATAATCCTACAAGTGCTACTAAACTAGCAAATGGTCCCCATGCTACCATTACTTGAGGTAGTAATATTAAATATATTGCTGCTACTACAATCAAAGTTACTATTGGTAATGCATTATATACTCTAGGTAGTATAGCAGATGGTTTTAATCCTTGTTTAAAGAAGAATTTTAATGTTGTGTATACACCAGGACTTGTAAGTTGAGGTCCGAGTCTTTGTTGTACTCTTGCTTCTGATTTCTTTTCAATTCCAGGTAACCATAAACATACAATACTTCCAATTATAAAAGCACCTATTACATAACCTATTGATGTTATTATATCCATTATTGGGTCTCCTATAATTTAATTACTTGTATAGCTCTATCAGTACAAGTGAAACATGGATCACATGATACAATTGCAAGTTGTGCATCTTGTAAAGGATGACCAATACAAGATTCTTGCATTGCTGCAATGTTAGACATAGATGGTGTTCTTACAATACTGTGTCTTACTTTTCCATCTTCTAAACCATATGAGTGGTAACATACTCCACGAGGTACTTCTATGTAACTTTTGTATACTGGAGCATCAGTCATTTCCCAATCTCTTGTTACTACAGGACCTTTAGGTAAGTTTTTAATTACTTGTCTAATGATTCTTGTTGATTGGAATATTTCAGTTGCTCTCATAAGAATATTTGCTCTTACATCTCCACCATCTTGAGTTATAATATCATATTCAAATGGTTCATATTCAAACATTTCTGTTCTGTAATCATATTCGTAACCAGTAGCTCTTAATGATGGTCCAGTTACATGTAAATCTAAAGCTTGTTTCTGTGATAATTCACCAGTACCAGTTATACGGCTCATTACCATTGGATCAGATACAAATCTTTCAGCAAAAGCTCCTACTTTATCATCAATGTAATCCATTGTTTCGAGAACTCTTTGTTGTTCTTTAAGATTTAAATCTGCTCTAGGTCTTACTCCACCAAGTACAGATACACCATATTGTACTCTATTTCCACCCATCATATATAATAGGTCCATTACAGATTCTCTTATGTAAAATATTCTCATAGCAAATGTTTCATGACATAATACTTCTGAACCGTGACCTAAATATAACATGTGACTGTGTAATCTTTCAAGTTCTTCTGCAAGAACTCTTAAGTAAACTGCTCTTTCTGGTATTTCTATACCCATAGCACCTTCTGCTACACGACATGAATTGTATATGTGTCCGTTTGAACAGATACCACATACTTTTTCAGTTAAAGCATTTGCTTTTTCTACAGGTAAACCTTCCATGATTCTTTCGATTCCTCTGTGATTTAAACCTACTGTAATTTCAGCATCTTTAACTATTTCATCTTCTACAAATAGTCTTACTCTGTAAGGTTCTAAAGCTGCTGGATGTACGGTACCCATATCAATTTCTGTTTCAAAAACTTGTCTTTCAGTTTCATTACAAGTTGTTGCTCCATCTATTTTTGTAACCATGTAAATACTCCTTTTAATTATTTATCTTCTTTTTCCAGTAGTATTGGTATTACTGATACTACTCCAGCTACAATATCTTCTGGTCTTACTGCACATCCTGGGATTTTAGCATCAACAGGTATGACATTTTCTACAGGTCCTTCAATTTCTTCAGATGGAATATCTCCATGAATATTTTTGTATACTCCACCAGTTAAAGCACATGCTCCTGCTGCAACTACCAATTTAGGTTTTGGTATTGATTCATATATTTTGAGGAGTGGTTCTTTTGTCCAGTGAGTTACAGGACCAGATACAACTAAAACATCAGCTTCTCTTGGATTCCATGTTAGATACACATTATATTGTTCTATATCGAATTTAGGAGATAAAACTGTGTTAACTATTTCTATATCGCAACCATTACATCCACCAGTATAAACTAGCATTACATGTATTGATTTTTTACGAGATTGTGATTTAAGTCCCATATTATCCCTCTAATTCATTATTTTGAGCTGCTTCTGCTTCAGCTTCTTTTTGTGCTTTTTCTTTTAATTCCCTATTTTTCTGAATGATTGAATCATCAGTTAAATATTGTGCGATGTATTGAATTTTTTTCTCAGATACTTCACTTGGATCTAAAAGCATACTGTTTACATCTTTATCACATTTAATACCAACATCATTAGGATGTATGGTTGCTGCTACTCCAAATAAAGCATATATTGGACAGAAATCATGACAGTGGTAACAGTGTACACAGTTAATTTCATCAATTTCAGGTACTGCTGTTTTTACAATTCCATCAGCAATTTCAACTGGTTCTACAGGAACCATTACAATAGCTTTTGTAGGACATACATTTGAACATCCACCGCATCCAATACATTCAATTTCTGCAACTTTAGGTGATGGTTTAACATTACCATTTAATGCATCTTGGCGTAATTGTAAGTCAGTTCTACAGTCACTACCAAAGATTAATCTTTTGAGGTTAACGTATATACCGTTAATAAAAATTTTTCCTAAACTCATATTGTTGCCTCGAAGTCTCTTTGTATTTTAATTGCTCTAGCTGGACATGCAGTTTTACAAGCTCCACAGTAAATACATCTTTCATTGTTAATTTGTAAGTTACCGTCTTCATCAGGAGTTATAGCTTTAAATACACATGCATCTACACATAAATTACAACCTATACATAAGTTGTTGTTTAACATGGAATATCCACTTGTGATTTTCATTTTAAGTGGTGTGGTTTTTGGTATTGCATTTACTGGACAGTATATTGCACATTTTTCACAAAGAACACATTTATCAAAGTTAACTTTTACTTGGCCATCTTCAATAGTTAATGCTTCTTTTGGACAAACTTCTACACAAATTCCACATTTAAGACATCTTGAACCGATTTCTCCATCCCATGTGTTGTTTCCGAATTTACGTGCTCCATATTTACATTCTTTTACACATAAACCACATTCTACACATAGTCCTTCAAGTGTGATTTTTGAATCTGGAACAAATTCTAATATTCCTTGTGGACATGCTGTTACACATGGTGCATGACTGAAGTCATCTGCACAGTGTTTTTCACCATTTACATTATTTCCTAATGAACAGTAATCAACATCATATCTAAGTCTTTTATTGATTACTTGTAAACCATCTGTTGGACATGCATCAGCACATAATTTACATTCTATACATGCAATCATTTTTGTATCGTTTTCAACATCATATTCTGGATGTTTGATTTCAAGTTCTAAGTGACTTGCTACAATTGCATCATTTGGACATTCAATTAAACATTTGTAACATACTGCACATCTTTGCATGTTAATTTCGTATTCTCCACCTTCTTCAATTGGTCCAATTGCATTTCTTGGACATACATCTATACATAAATCACATTTTGTACAGACACCTGGTTCTATGTATGAGAACTTAATTGAGTTGGATGGACAGAAGTATGCACATCTTCCACATTCTATACAATCTTCATGGTTTGTTCCAATGTTAATTCTATTGACCATTTCATTTTCCATTTGTACTGGTCTTTTTGGTGGTGCCATTCTTGCATTATTTTCACAAGGAGGTACACATACACCACACATGGAACATAATCCCATTATTTTTCCATCTTTTACTGTGATAACTTCTACTGGGCATACGTTCATACACATGCCACATAAGTTACATTTTGTTCTATCTACTACATAACCACCATATTTATTTTTAAATATAGCTTTGTTAGGACAAACTCTTTCACATTTACCACAGGTTATACAACTTACCGCTTTTCCATTAACTAATTTTATAGCATCAGTAGGGCAAGCTTCTACACAATTTCCTGAGCCATTACAATTTTTTGTTGTCATAAACATTTTATATTACCCCACTAAGCTTTACTTTTAGTTCCTAATAATCCTCGTCCAATAATTGCACCAAGTATAGCCATTACAAATCCTGGTCCTAATGGTAAACCACCATAGTATGGGAAGTTTCCTAACCAGTATGCTATAAGTATACCACCAATTATTATTGCAATCCATGAGGAAGTATTTAGGCGTATTCCTTTTGTTGGTGTTTTATGCATGATACATCCTACTAAGAATCCTATAATAAAAGCACAGATTGTAGGTCCTGTATATAATACTCCAAATAAATTAGGAGCTACTGATTCTAAGAAAGGTACTGCTGTTGTTTCTACAACCATAATTAATCCTCCTAGTCTATTTCCTCATCATCAACATAATCTCCTTGGTATTTGGTAACACCATAGAAGAGAATTACTAATGTTGTTAATCCAATAAATACTTTTAAACCTATTACTATGTTTAAGTATGGTATAATTCCTGCATGTAATGCATCAGGATAATTAAACATAGATGAAAGGCCAGCAGGTACTAATCCATATAAGTTAGTTCCTACATTGTAAAGGAATGAACCACTGTATAATAATCCACATAATCCTAATAAAACGTAGACTAATGCTCCACAACTTTCTATTAAGGACATTCTTTCATGTGAAAGATTAAATGGATTGTCTTTTAATCCATATGCAAGAATACATAATATTGCTCCAGCAGCCATTATTGCTCCACCTTGGAAACCTCCTCCTGGTGTAATATGTCCACCAAGAATTGTCATAGCCCCATAACCTATCATTATGAAAGATAAAGGATATGAAATTAATTTAAGAAGATCACTCATCGTCGTCGCCTCCAAGGTTTACTTTTCCTCTACCAAATACAAGCATTGTTGTTACTACAGCACTTACTAAAATTAATGCTTCTCCTAATGTATCGAATCCTCTGAAATCAAATACAATATTAGTTACTAAGTTAGGTGCTATAGATACTCCTAATCCTTGATAAATGTAATTTATACCAGGGAATATTAGGTAACTGAATTGGTACATTGAATTTAAAAATATACCTGCAAAAGCAAATAAGGATAATGCTAATGCTACATCTCTTATAGAAGATTTCATCTTATATTACCCCCCAGTAAAATACTATTGCAATTATTGCTAATGCTATGATAGCATAAAACATCATATTGTTAAAGTCATCATTGTGTTCTTTGTACAATTTAGGCATTATTGGTGTAGTATACATGAATAATAATATTAATGCTACTTCCACAACAATCATCAATGCAGGACTTACTAATCTAATAGTTAAAGCTGCGATTAAAACTGATGCTATTAAGACTAATTCAGCAGACATGACTGATGAAGCTTGTGAACCTGGTACTAATGTTTTCTCAGGGTCTGCACCAAATGTACTTTTTAATGTTTCTATAAGTTTATCGTACATATTCATTTTATCACCTTATAATATTAGAGCAGATAAAGCCATAACACTTAATTTTGATGTGACTAATCCAGGACATAAACCAATTACTAAACAAATAATTAAGAATAAAACCATTACAGCCATTGTTGTTTTTGGAACTTTAGCTGAGGATATTTCTAAATCATCTGGTTTTGGTCTGAGGAATACTGCATAAGTAATTTTTAAGAATGCTAAGAATGTTACAATACTTAATATAATCATAATTATTGCAAGTTCTGGTATTCCTGCAGCCATTGCAGCTTGACATAACATGTATTTACTTTGGAATACATTGAATGGAGGTACTCCAGCCATTGTAAATCCTGCAAGTACTATTAATAATGCTGCTACAGGCATATGTTCTAATAATCCACCAAGTTTACTAATTTTACTAGTTTTGGTTTTGTATAATACTAATCCAAATCCTATGAATAGGAATGAAGTTACTACTAATTCGTTTACTGCTTGGAATAATCCAGCTGTTATACTGTATGGAGTTGCTAAACCTAATCCTACACCAATATAACCTAATTCTCCTACTGCTAAGTATGCGATGATACGTTTGTAATCATCTTGTACCATTGCCATACTGATACCTAAAATCATTGCAAGTACTGATACTGCAAGAATTACCATTTGTACAGTTGGTAAGTATCCGAATATTCTAATTATTACTAAACCAATGGTGATACAACCAATTACTGAGAATGATTGTAAAATCATTGCTCCACTAGGTAAACCTTTACTGTAAATTTCTGATTTAATTGCATTGAATGGAGGTAATCCTGTTGCATATAACCAACCATATAATAACATACCTGCTGCAAATAATACTACTGGGTTTGTAGGGTCTACTGCACCACTGTGTATCATTAATACTATATCTGATATGTTTACGTTACCTGTTAAACCGAGTAATAGACCGATACCTAATAACATGAAGGATCCACCTACTTCTCCAAGTAACATGTATTTTAAACCAGTTACATAGTTTCCTCTTACTCTTGATACAAGTATTAAACCTACTTGAACTAGAGCTGCGATTTCAAAGAATACGTATAAGTTGAATATATCATCTGTTAATACAAATGCCATTAATGCTGCTGAAAGCATGAATAATAAGTATAAATATACTCCAGATGTTTTTTTAGTTTCTGCGATTGATATAAATACAGCACACATTGCAACTATACCTAATATGAATAAGATCATTTGTTGACCTGGTCCAAATGTGTATGTGATTGCTGGGTGGAAAAGTTCTAAAACTGATCCGGATATTATGGATTGTGCTGCTTGAGGTAGTGTTACGTTTAAACCACCATTAATTAGAGGTTGATATCCACCGAAGAAATGATTTCCATATGTTGCTACTATAGGTACTAAAGGTAAACAAATTGCACCAATAGCTGCTAGTACTTTAGTTGTTTTTTGAGCACCATGTATTAAGTTTACTAATATAGCACATATTATTGGTATGATAACCATTAGAGGTATAAATACTGTTCCATCCATTATAAGCTACCCCCTACAATTGTATAGATAGTACTATTCATTGTTATCATCTCCAAATCTTTCATCACTTAAAAGAGTGGATGCATCAAGTGTACCATGTCTTTTGTATAATACTACTGTAAGAGCTAACATTACTGCTAATGTACTTGCACCAATTACAATACTAGTTAATACTAATGCAAATGGTAATGGATATGATGCTTGACCTAAGAAACTATTTATTTCCATATTTTGTAATAAAATATAAGTTATTCCATTAGCTTTGTAACCTAATGAAATTAATAAAAGGTTTACACCATCACCTATAAATGCTGCTCCAATAATTTTCTTAACAACATTGTCTAAGTAAACTAATGCTACTGTTCCAATTATCATTAAAAGTGCTGCAGTAACTAAAGATCCAAATTGAACTGCGTTAAATACCATTAGGAATCACCTTCCTCTCCAGATACAGGTTCTTCTCTTGTTTTGAGTATTGTAAGAGCTACTAATGTTGGTACAATTGCTGCTCCTACTACAGCTTGTGTTAAAGCTACATCCGGTGCTAATAACACTTGATATATTGCTGCAATTACGAAACCTGTTATACTGGTTAATACAGCCATTCTAAGTAAATCTTTCTGCATTAAACAAACGATAGCTCCTAATATTGCAAAGATATATAAAACCCAAGGTATTGCACTTTGTATTAATAAATTTATATCTGCCATATTATTGCTCCCCCTGTTCTCCACGGAAATGTCCACTTGCTATTGCATGAGTAGCAAATGGTGCTAAGATAAAGTATACTATTCCTAATGCTGCTTGTCCAATAAGAATTAAAACTAATACACCAATCATATCTACAATTCCTAATATTTCTAATCTACCAAATACTGCGTATTTTAAATCATCATCAGTATTACATAATAATCCTTTAGATGCTACTAATACTAGAATACCACAGATTATAAATATTACACCTAGGATAATGCCTACTGGATCACCCATTGTTATAGAAAATTCAAATCCTGTGCTTACCATTATAAATCGCCTCCACCTAATACGTGGGATGCAGCTATTGTTCCTACAGGACTTAATATGAGTATTGCAAATGCTATGTCTCTACAGAATTCTATTCCTGTTACACAATATATCATGGCTAATACAATTGCAAGTGCAATTGTGAAACCTGCTACTCCAGCTAATGCTGAACCAGTTGTTTTTCTAGCTGCAATTCTTACATTTGCTAGCATGTATATTATTAGACATAACATGAGGAACAATTCAGATATTGTTAAAAAATCCATCTCATCACCCTATGTTTATTCTAACATTTTTTTAATGTATGGCTCAAGAGGGATGATATCCTCAGTTGCACGAGGTGTTATAGCTGATACTGTTAAAACACGTTCATCTTGGTCCATATCTACTGTAATAGTACCAGGTGTTAATGTGATAGTATTACTGAGAATTGCAAGAGATACTGGTCTTTTTAGATCAGGTCTAATCTCAACAACAACAGGATCAACATCGCCCTTGAGACAGCAAGCACTTGTATCAAGTACTGCTTTAATTATTTCGACTACTAATACTACGAAAAATTCGATTCCGTAGATTATTCTAGTTAAAAACATAAATTAAACTCCGTTTTTATTATAAAATTTAAATCAATTAGCTATAAAAACTTCATACTTAAAAAAGAAAAACTTCAAAATTCAAGTATATAGTATAATACTATATTATTAAAACAACATATTTAATAGTTATGAATTATTTTTTAGGTATACATAAAAAGAGGGTTTAAATTTGAAATAAAAGAACCATACGTAAATAATACGAATATTGAAGACAATACCCATATTAAAACTAAAAATATTGCTAAACCTTTATGAAATTTAAAATCAGTAAATGGTTTAAGTACTTTTAATCCAGCAGGAGTCCATAAATCAAGAACTATGTGACTTAAAGCCCCTACAAACATTGTTAATAAAACTTTACTCCATTGAATAGAAGTATAATCCACTGGAAAAACAACAAGATAAATTGCTAAAATTAAAAGATAAATATACAAATATCTTTTACTAATTACAAAATAACCTATAATTGCAAGAATTACTAATAATATTAAACTACTGGAAATATCAAATCCTAATGATAAAAAAATTCTACTTAAAATAGGAATAAAACCCATTACAAGTAACATGAATAGAAATGACAATATACTAATACCTAGCAATGAATGTGTAAATCCCCTATGTTTAGACATGTAAAATATCACAGCAAGTGATACAATTATTAAAGCAGATATTGACAATCCATCATAAAAGAAAAGTAATATAGATAATATTACACCTATAACAAACATAGAATATACTTTATCATTATTAGTATGATGATCCATATCAGGAATAGATGCACCAATTAATGCAAAGAAAAGATAGAAAACACTTGGAATAAATGGTAATGCAAATATTAATCCTGCAATTGCATGAGGTTTATATGAAGACATATTATTTCCTCCTATTTATAGCATGAAAATATTTTAAAAAAGAAATAACTTGTTCATAAGATTCTTCTACAGAACCCTGTGCAATCTCACATACTGGTGAAACACATTCACATGTAACAGAAGCAATCCCTCTAATATTAGATTCATCTTCTACAGAACCTTTTATAACAGACCCCGCAGTATTAATTGAAATAATTCTAGAGTTAGTATTCATACAAATATATCGTGCAATTAAAGTACTTTCAATCATAGGCTGCATTGAACAAAATACACTAGTAAAACCAGGTTTTTTACTAGGATCCGTAGAATGACAATCACATAATGCATTAATACTATTTTTATTAGCAAAATCAACTAGTTTTCTAGTAATTCCACTTTTTCCAGCATATCTATTCATATCCCTAAAATTGAAATATCTAGAATTTTCCATAGTAGCTTGTGGAATAAGAAATGGAACTATGTATAACTTACAATTTAAATTCCATTTATTCTCAATAAGCTCCCCCATAAATTTAGTTAAAGCTAGTTGAGGAGCTAATTCATCACCATGAACTCCTGCTACCAACATTAAATTAAACATACCAGCACCAGTTACATAAACAATAGATCCATTTGATGTTTCAGAAATATATTTCATTAAACTATTATTTTCATGTATACCCTCATCTATAAAATAAGCTTTTAAAACAGAATTATTAAATATGTTTGCTTTAGTTTCAGGACCAATATTATATAACTTAAATACATTAGACATGATATCATTTCTCTTATATAATACTACTATATGTGAAAAGGTATATAATTTTTACAAACCATACAAAAACAAGGATAAACGAAAACTGTCCTAGAACATACAAATTATTATTAGAAATGAAAGAAATATATTAATATATACTGAATTAAAATTCGGAAAAAAAAACATTTACCAAAAATTAATAATTATACAGTGATGTTCTTAAACAGAATTTCCAATGATAATAAAAAAAAATAAAAGGTGAAAAAATGGAAAAAGTTGTATTAGCATTCAGTGGTGGACTAGATACATCAGTATGTGTAAAATTATTACAAGAAAAATACGACATGGAAGTAATAACAGCATGTGTAGATGTAGGTCAACCAGAAGATGAAATAAAAAGACCACAAGAAGCAGCAGATAAAATTGGATCATCCAAACATTATACAATAGATGCAAAAGATGAATTTGCAAAAGACTATGCATTTAGATGTATAAAAACAAACTCATTATACGAAGGATACCCATTAAGTACAGCATATGCAAGACCATTAATTGCAAAAAAAATTGTTGAAATAGCTAAAAAAGAAGGAGCTACAACCATTGCACATGGATGTACTGGAAAAGGAAATGACCAATTTAGATTTGAAGCAACAATTAGATCAGAATCTGATTTAAACATAGTTGCACCAGTAAGAGACTACAACCTTACAAGAACAGAAGAACAAAACTATGCAAGAGAACATGGAATACCACTCCCTTCAGAAAAAATATACAGTATAGATGAAAACCTCTGGGGAAGATCTATTGAAGGAGGATTACTAGAAAATCCGGCAACAGCTGGTCCTGAAGAAATATATGCATGGACAAAATCCACAATTGATGCACCAGACACACCACAAATTGTAAAAATAGAATTTGTAAATGGAGAACCAGTTAAAATAGATGATGAAGAACTAGAACCAGTAGCACTTATCAGAAAAGCAAATGAAATTGCTGGAAACCATGGAATTGGTAGAATAGATATGATTGAAGATAGAATTATTGGTCTTAAATCAAGAGAAAACTATGAAACACCAGGTGCAGTTCTTCTTATAACCGCACATGCAGCTCTTGAAAAACTAATATTCAGTAGAGAAGAGATTAAATTTGCTGCTAGTTTAAGTGAAAAATATGCTGAACTAGTTTATGATGGACTTTGGAATGAACCATTAAGAGAAGACCTAGATGCAGTAAATGATTTCATGCAAAAAAGAGTAACTGGTACTGTAGAAGTAAGATTACATAAAGGTTCAATGAAAGTAATCACAAAAGAATCACCATTTGCACTATACAATGAAGAAAATGTATCCTTTGATGATAAAGGTATTGATCAAAGAGAAATGATTGGTATGGTAAAATACCATGACATTCAAGGTGCTGAATATATAAGAGTAAAAAAAGAGAATAAATAAACACTATTTTCTTTTTCTTATTTTAATTTAAACTCCCTAAAAAATAAGTCTTATTCTAAAAAAAAATAATTAAATATAAAAAAAATAGTTATAGATTAAGAGAATCTATTTTTGAATTAAACCTTGGCTTCTTAAGTATTGTGTGAATGATTGTCCTTGTTCAGGTTTATTTTCACTAGCTTCAGTTTCTACTGCATCATCTATTTGAGTATCATCTACTTTTTCTTCTACTTTTTCTTCAGTAGTTTCTTCAACTTCTTGAGGTACTAATGCTTCAATTTGTTCAAGACAATCCTCTGCTGCTTTAGCTATTGGATCAACTACTGTTGATACAGGAGGTGCGTATGAGAATTCCATTGAAACTACTTCACTACATTTGAGTTTTTGTGAGATTATTGCAGTCATTGTGTCAACTCTTTCAGCAACTGCTTCTCTACCAAACATTTGACATCCAATAATTGTTCCATCCATTTTTGCAACAAGTTTAATGTATAATGGTTTACTTCCAGGATAATATCTTGCTCTTGATGATGATTCAAGATTACTTACTACTACATCAATTCCCTGATTTTCTGCAGCTTGTTGAGTTAATCCTACAGCTCCCATTTCCATATCTCCAATTTGAGATACTGTTGCATTAAGTACTGGTTTGAATTCGATGTTATGTCCAGTTAAGTATTTAGCTAGAATTATACCTTGTCTTACTGCTGTTGTTCCTAATGGAGAAAGAGTTATGTCACCAGTTATTGCATCTACTACTTGAACACAGTCCCCTACTGCATATACATTTTCTACTGAAGTTTCCATATGACTGTTTACTTCTATTGCAAATTTACCAAGTTTACATCCGATACTTTCTGCTAAGTCTGTTTGTGGTCTTACACCTGTGGATAATATTACCATGTCTGCTGGTCTTTCTTCACCATCTATTGTTACAGATTCTACTTTTGTTTCACCATTAATTGATTCTACTGCTGAACCTGTGAGTATGGTTATGTTACTATCTTGAAGATGGCTTTGGAATTTATCAGACATTTCTTGATCAAAAGATCTTGGGAATAATTGCGGCATCATTTCAGCTATTGTTACTTCAAGTCCTTTGTTTGCTAATTCAGAACCTAGTTCTAAACCTATAGCTCCCCCACCTACTAGCACTACTCTTTTAGAGTTTTCTGCATATGCTAGTATTTCTTCTCCATCTTCAACTGTTCTTACTTTAAATACTCCTTGAAGGTCTTTTCCAGGAATTGGAGGAATTAATGGTTTTCCACCTGTAGCTATGACTAATTTATCATATTTAAGGTTTTGTTTATTTCCATCTTTATCTTCGTAGACTATTTCTGTAATATCATTGTCTATTGAGGTTACTGTTGTTTCACTCATTACTCTGATATTTTTCTGCATATAGTCTCCTGGTTTATGCATGATGATATCTTCGAATTTTTCTATGTGTCCACCAATTACATATGGTATTGCACATGGAGAATATGCTACATTTTTTTGTGTTGTGAACACTATTATTTGAGATTCTTCATCATATTTTCTTATATTTGATGCAGTGGTTAACCCTGCTGCTCCTGCACCTATAATTACTATATTCAATTATGTCACCTGAAAAAAATTATCTTATTTATATATATGAATTTTATATCTTTTATATTTTAATCTTTTTTTTAGAAATTTTTTAAAAACTTCTATTTATTCTAGCAATCCTCTTAATGTTTCTGCAAATTCGGATTCAACTATTGTTTTTGCACCTAGTGTCTTAGAATGAGCATCCAATTCTGTTACAACATTATCAAAGCCCATATCCCTTAATGGTTTTACTAGTCTTGGACCATCAGTAACAGCGATTGTTTTTCCAGGTATTTTAGTTACATCTATTGCATGAGGTACACCCAGTATTATTGTTAAATCAGAGTTTATATTATTTAATTCTTCTTCTGCTTTTATTCCCGTTACTGGATATTCATCTAACCCCCCTGTTATATAATCTATTTTTTTATCTACTGATTTATTTACTGTTTCTGCATGGTGTCTTATGTAGGGTAATCCTATTGATTCATCAGTATTTGCTATGAATATTGGTATGTTATCAGGATAGTACTTGGTCCATTGTATTGTCATTATATCTGCAAATAGATAACTTGTTTCCTTTTTAGCATTTAGCACTATGGAGACTTTCTTGTTTTCATTTAATGTATTTATGATTTTTTGTGCTATTTTTACTTTGTTATCCCCATAATCCGGCTTAATATATTCTCCTTTTGCCATTCCTCTTGTTTTTTCTAGTTTTGTTGCTTTTTGTAACATTTCTGTTTGTCTTTCTACTTCATCTTGTGTTATTATTTCTGCTTTTTGTGCTGCTTTTAATGCAAGTATTGCTCCTGCAGTATTATCTCCTGAATCAAATCCTCCATGAGTTTCCACAACTATGATATTAGCATCGATGTCTGCTTCTTTTGCTACTTTTCTCATGTTTTCTCCAATTATCATACTTGCACATGTTCCTACTATACCTATGTTTTTTGGATGAAATGTATCATATGCTTCTTTGATTGTTTCTGCTAGTTTTTCTGTTGCTCCAAATATGAAATCATTTTCACTCATTGCTGTTGTAATTACTCTTATTCCTTCATCTTCTAGTAGTCTTCCTGTTCTGAAACAGCAACCTGCTGGTCCATGCATTATTATTACATCTACTTCTAAGTCTCTTAATGTGTATAATGCTGCTGCTATTGGGCTTGGTCTTGGATGTATCATAACATTTCACCTTTTTTAAGTCGGTATTGTCCTACACTACTAAATTTTTTATCTTTAAATTCATCAACATTTAGTAGAGGTTGTGCTGTGATAATTACTTTTTGTACTTTTTCTGGGTTTATTTTCCGGTATTCTGGAGTATCCGTCATGATTATAATACAATCTGCATCATATATTTCATCTAGTGTTATTTTTTTAGCTCCATGATTTTCTATAATTGTTTTAGGTATTTTATCATCATGTACCCATACTTCAACATCTCTTTGTACAAAATCATCTATAAGTATTAATGATGCATTGTCTTTTTCTGTTTGTAATGTTTCATCTGTGGTTATTCCTAGTATTGCCACGGTTGTTTCAAACATTGCCAGATGTTCTTTTAGGAACAATTCTTTTTCTGCCATGTATGCCATGTGATATGCTACATAATTATTAGTACTTCTTATTGTTTCAAATATTTGTGATGCTTCCCCATATTCATTTGCAAGATTTATGAGTTCATTTGTATCACGTGATATTTTGTTTTTTTGTATTGGTTGTGGATATTTTAGATGTATATCTTCTTCTAGATTTGCAAGATCTATTGCTTCTATTAAGTCTATTGTTAGTGCTTCAGATAGTATTGCTGCTTGATTAGATAGTGCTATTAATGTGTCTTTATATGCGTTTTGTAGTATGGTTATTGATTCTGCTGTTTGTATATGTTTAGTTGTTTTTATGTTTTGTGTCATGTTTTCATATAAGGATATGGTTCTATTTATGCTATTTTCATTTGTTCCTGCTATTACTCTTGTATTTTTAGTTATTTCTGTTGTGTATGCAATATTTATATCTGGTATTAATCCATATTCATCTATTATTTTTGACATTTTATAGACTGTTCTTGGAGGTACTTTTGTATCAAATATTAGAAGAGTATTATTAGAAATTATATCTCTTATCTCAGTACATGCTTCTTCTAAGCCGTTTATATTATATTCTCCATTTATAATACAGTTTTGTGTGAATATGATATTATCTACATTTTGAAATATTTTGTTTGATGTTTCTTTCGGAAGGTTTGTTTCTATAGTTCCATTTTTATCATAGACTATTATTTCATCTGAGTTAATAGTTTCATATTTTTCTAGATTTGTATTATCAGGATAGATTATTGTTTTCATGGTTTATGCACCGTGATTATTTATTTGCAATGATACTTATTATATCAGATTGTTTTAATTCTTGTTCACTGGATATTCTCATATTTTTTCTTGCATCTATTGCATGTGTAAATCCTTCCCCTATATCTGTATGAATACAGTATGCTAAATCTCTTGGATTAGATCCTTGAGGTACTAGTAGTGCATCAGGTAGTATATTTCCTTTTTGATCGGAGAATTTATGTTCATCTTCTACTGGATATACTACTATTTGATGTAGTATTTCATATACTGCTGTGTTTATTGTTTCTTGTATTCCTGTTGAACCATACTTTTTTAGTACATTTTCATCAATATAGTTTAGTGCCATTTTTTGTTTGTCCGATAGTTTATCATCATCTATTATTTCAAAATGATCTTCTCCTGACTGATATTTTATTAATCCTGCTTTTACTGCATTTATTAGGGCTAATTCAGATTCTGCACTTGTTGGTATTACTTTTTCATACTTTTCTTGGAGTCTTCTAATATTTTCCTCTGCTTGAGGTGTGTCTATTTTATTTGCAATTATAATAATGGGTTTTGCATGTTCAAGTAGTTTTTCTAGGAATCTTAGAATATCTTCTTTTTCCCATTTATCATATTGATCATCCATTATTCTTTCTGCTTCTATTACATCATCTAGAAATACACCTGCCCCACTTAATTGATCTGCTATTACTTTTGCAAAGTTTAAGTGTTCTGACATTACTTTTCTTATTAGTCTTGGCCAGTTTCTTTCAAGTATTGAATATACCCACATGGTTACTTCATTTTTTAGGAAGTTTACATCATCTAATGGATCATGACTTCCTGGTTCACATGGATTTCCTTCTTCATCTGTTGCTCCTGATGCATCAATTATATGAATTAATGCTCTTGCTTGACTTAAATCATCAAGAAATTTATTTCCTAATCCTTTTCCTTCATGTGCTCCTGGCACTAATCCTGCTACATCTATAAGTTCTACTGGAATGTATCTGACTCCATTTTCACATTTTCCTGTTCTTGGATTACATGTAACTTTTAGTTCTTTACAGGGACAGTCTGCAGTTACATAAGCTATAGCTGCATTTGCATCTATTGTTGTGAATGGATAATTTGCAACTTCTGCTTCAGATAGTGTTGCTGAATTAAAAAATGATGATTTTCCTACATTAGGTTTTCCTGTTACTGCTATTTGTAACATATCAATTCTCCTTTTATGTTAATTATTACTTTTATAAGAAAAATAATTTTTAAGTTAAAATAAATAAATTATGGGTTATTTTCTAATAGTTTTTATTTAGATAACTATTTAATTGAAAACTAAACATTTTATTCTATTATTAATATATCTTTTTAATGATTTAATAATCTAATCATTATTTAAATATCTTTTGTTTTAAAAAAAGAGATGAAGTGATGAAGAGTTATATTATTACTACACACATATAACCAAAGTCTAATTGTTTTGCTTCTTCCAAAGTTATATGCACTATTTGTTCATCAGGATAACTTAATTTTTCACATATGGTTATACTATGTTCTGGACTAAAACCATGACCTATTAAGTATTTTGCTAATTCACTTATGTGTCTATTAGGTAGAATAATATTTGCTGTTGTATCATCAATTTTTTCTAATAAGTCCTCTGTTGGTTCTTTTCCACCATGTATTGTTATTAGATTTGCTGTATCCCATGGAATTTCTAATTTTGCTGCTGCTAACTGTATTGAACTTATTCCTGGAATTACATTTAGTTTTGTATTTGGTGATATTCTTTTTACTGTTTTCAACATTCCTGAAAATCCAGGATCTCCTGTAGATAATAAAGAAACTTTAAATCCTTCTTCAAGATAAGTTACTGCTTTTTTAACTGTTTTTGGTATGTCTCTTGGTTCTAATACTACCATTTCAGCATTTACGTAATCAAATAATTCAAGTGAACGTTTACTTCCCACTAATACATCTGAATTTTCAATTACTTCTATTGCACCTACTGTTAAGTATTCTTTTGATCCAGGTCCAATACCAACTATATTCATTTTATTAATCATACACATACCGTCCTAAAAAAATTAATATTATTTCTTATTAATGTATTTGTCTATACTTTTTTAAGTATCTTAAGTAACATTGTTAAAATTTTTAAAAAAAAAGTTTGAATGAAAAATAATTTAATGTCCTATTTATAATTTAAAAGTTTTTCGACTATTAAAGTCTAAAAAAAAGTATTATTTTAATATAATCTTTATGAAAATAAGTATAATAATTTGGTGATGATAATTAAAAAGTAGTATTAGGAGAATTATTCCTATCTATACTACTGTTATTTTGGTTGTTGTACTTTGTCCAGATGTGTATGCTTGTCTTTCTCCAGTTACTATTGTTATGTTTTTAAATTTGTTTATACCAGTTGTGTTTATATTAGGTAAGTTTATGATTCCATTTGTTACTGTGAAGTACATTGTCTCATTTTTGCTATCTCTGAGTGTTTTACCGTTTACTTTTACACATATTTTATTTGTTCCAACAAGTAAGTTTCCATTAGCATCAGTGAGATTTGCTTTGATTGCCATTGATTTAGTTTTATTGTTTAATGTTACACTGTTTATATTTACTTTTACACTTGATTTTTCTACATGGAATACTGTTGTATTTCTAGTATCTGGATAGAATATATCATTTTGATATACTGCTTCTACTGTGTAGTTTCTGAGATTTCCGTTTCCATCAACACTTGCCATTCCAACAGGTACATGGTATGTGTATACTGCACTATTATTTTCTACTTTTACTCTGATTATTTTTCCATTTGCATCTTTAAGTGATACTCCATTTACTTTGAATATTACGTATCCATTCTCATTTATTGCAGTTGTGTTTTGTCCATTTTTAGTTACGTCAGTTAGTGTTGCTTTGAATTTTACGTCTGTGTCGTGTTTTACAAGATTATCTGTGGTTACTGTGATACTTGCGCTTCTTTTTGCAATTTGTGCTGTTGTAATTTCAGATGTGTTTGCTTCATAAATGGAATTTCCACTGTATGATGCAGATAAGTTTTTAGCATTTCTTAAGTATAAATCAGCATTTAGTGTGTATGTTACAAGTCCATTTACTACACTGAATTTAAGTGGTGCTGCTGTACTGTTAAATAATCCATCTACTCTGAGAGTTTTACCATTTAATTTAAATACAATGTTACCACCAGTTATATTATTACCATAGCTATCTGTTATATGAGCTGTTAATGTAATTTTTTCACCAATAACTCCTTTCACAGAATCCACCACAATAATACTACTTGCTTTTTCTACATCTAATTCAGCTATAGCATTTGTTGATTCATAGGTCGTGTTTCCTGCATATACAACATTTATTGTGTATATACCAGTTGTTTCTGGTGCTGTGAAATTAGTTGTGAATGTACCATTATTATCTGTAGTTACAGTGTATGTATTATCTCCAATAGTTACAGTTACTTCTGCACCTGCAATTGCTTTATCTGTAAATTCTTCAGTTAATTTACCTGAAATTACTACAGTTTCATTGATTACTACTGGTTCAATTTCATCAATTGTAATTACTGATCCTAGTTGTTCTATATTAAATAATGTATCATTGAATGATTCATCATATACAGAACTTCCAGCATATTCTACTATTACTACTACATCATCTTTAATTTCAGATGTTGTGTAATTGTATGAGTAAGCACCGTTTTCATCAGTAGTTACATTGTATTTATTTCCATCAATTGTTACAGTGATTGTTGCACCTTCAATTAATGTACCATTTGCAGCAGATAATGTACCTTTAATTACTGCATCATTACCTACTATTACAGTCCATAATCGTTCATTAACTGTTAAGGTAGTTCCTATTTTATTTACATTGAATGTTGTATCATTATATGCTTCAGTGTATCCATCAGCTTCTACAACATCAAGTGTTAATAAGTTATCTCCAGCAGTGTTAACTGTAATAGTAGCATTATATTTACCTTCACTATCAGTTATTACTGTTGCAACTTCTTCACCATTAATTGAAATGATAACTGATTTATTACCTATTGTATTTCCATATTCATCAGTAAGTGTACCATTTATTGTTACTTTATCATTTATTTTTAAGTTATCAGTTGATATGGTTTCTAATGAAATTATCAGTTGAATAGGTTCAACATCAATCCATGATGTTTCTTCAGCACTTGTATACTTGTTGTTTCCATCATAAACTGCACTAATATCAAATGTACCATTTGTAGTTGGTGTGTAGTTTACTGTGAATATTCCACTATCATTAGTTGTAGCTGTGTAGCTTGTTTCACCAATTGTTACATTTATTACAGCATTAGCTATAGCATTTTCAGAATCATCTACTAATTTACCTGTTATAATTGTTTGGTTATTAACTGTTGTAACATAGGACTCATCTAAAGTAATTGTTGTTTCAATTTGTTCTATGTCACTTTCTACAATATCAGATGAACTACCTTCATAATCATTAGTAGTAGAATCTTCATCATTTTTGATAGTTTTTGTCTCTTTAGTTGTTCCACTTTGAATAGTATTCTTTTCTACTATATTAGTATCACTTGTTGTAGCTACAGCATCACTAACAGTATCTTGTACAATTGTAGATTGTACACTACTGTCAGTTGTAGTAGCATTACTATCAGTTACATCAGCTGCGCTGAGAGCAGATAATCCTACAAGTAGGAATAATAATGTAGTAATTAAGAATACTCTCTTAATATTCCTATTCATAAAATGTTTTTCCTCCATAGTATTTCCTATATATTAATTAAACTACGACCTACTTTTCAATAAATTCTAAAATTTAAAAATTATTTTAATTTAAATCATTTTTTAATTAATATTATATATTTATATGAAACATTATAATAAAGATTATTGTTAATACAATGACACTGTAAAAAAAATTATGTGGTTTCGGTGTGAAAGAAAGTTTACACTTGAAATGATTCAACTTCATTTTTTCATAGAATTCGTATGAAAATTTTTATTATAATCATTTAGTTTATTTAAAAATTAGTTTTTAAGGTTATTTTTGTATAATATTCTTTTATAGTTTACACTGTAAATGGTTCTCTTCTAATTTTTATTAAAATTAGAAAATAAAATAGTAAAGTTAATATAAAAATATGAATTTATATTTAAACATGTATCTAACTAAACAAAGCTCATCCAATAGTATATTTGTCGATTAACAACTTAAACTTTACGATTTTTTTGAAGAATTAAATAAAAATAGTTTTTCATACACTTATTTTACAATTGATAGATCATTTTACCATGAAAAAAAGTAGTTTACATGTTGCTAAAAAAAGATAATGAAATAAACCTGTTTTATAATATTGCAGGTACTATTCCATAGATTAAAAGCATTACTATAATTACCATTATCATTGCAGATATTGTTCGTACAATTGTTTCAGCTATTTTATCATCAAGTTCATGATTAGATATGAAGTTAAGTAATGTATTGAATCGTCTGCTTATCCAACATCTGATTGTTGTTGGAAATATCCTAGTATACCTATTTAGTGTATTATTGAAGTCTTGTCTTCTATCTGGTCTTATTTTTATTTTTAATATTTCCTCAAATATTAAACCACCATCTAATGGTTTCATAGGTAGTAGATTAAATGTTCCTACTGCTAAATTTAGGAAGAATATGAAGTAAAATAATTCTTGAAGTTTGGATAATATTGCAGGTAGGATTGTTCCATATTTTCTTTGAGCACTAGGTTCTACTATTTGGTGATTCTGTGATCTTACACCCATATATGATTTAGTAGTATTATTGGGATTCTCATCCAAGGTAATATTATAAACACCAGTATTTGTAGTTACGGTTATATTATCACCTATTTGTTTATCAGATAGCGCTTGCATATAGAAAGTAGTGTTTGTGATTGTTTGATTATTTATCTCATATATAACCATTCCATTAGATAATATTCCCTCTGATGGACTTCCAGGCACTACACTTGTTATTTCCACACCATCGGTTGTGTAGATTTCTTCTGATGCAATGAATCCACCAATTCCTGCAGTTATAACTAGTGCTATTAGACATAAGCCTATGTTAAACATTGGTCCTGCAAAGTAAACTCTTAGTTTACTTATTCCATTTGCTTTATTTATTTCTTCCTGATTTGGTTCTACAAATGCTCCGGGTATTACTGCAAGCAGTAGTAATCCTACTGAATCTACAGATATTCCTTCTACTCTGGCTAATACTCCATGACCACCTTCATGTATTATTAGAACTGTTGCTAGTGCTAGTAATCCTGTCACGAAGGGTATGTATATTGGTGAGCCAGGTATATCTACTCCCGGTAATATTACTGATACTGTAGGCATTTCAAACATTAACTGTACTGATAATATTAATGATATAACCATTAGTATCATGAAAAAGATTCCAATAGGAATACATATATTCATGTATCCCTTCCAGAACTTAGGACTGACACTAGCAATTCTATCAAGTACTCCTTTTAACTTTTCAGTTTTAAGCATGAGTACTATTCCTTCTCTTGTTATATTATACTTATTTTTCAGCAAGAATGCTAAAATCCATATAATTATAAAACCTATTAAATAGTACCATAAGCCATTCATAGAATTACCTACTCTTTATTTTTATGCCATGTGTGTTTCAATTGTTGATGTGTTTTGTTTTATGAGTTCATCAATACTTGCACCTATTATTTCATTATCATCATTGTTTATTATGAAGTCTGATGCTTTTACTTCTCCAATTACAGCGTATGCTACATCTTTCTTGTTAAGTGCTTCTTTTATACTGTCAATACTACTTGATTTTACAGTTATTATGAATCTACTGTATGATTCTGAGAATAATTTTTCATCAAGCGTTAAGTCTTCTGTTGATGGTGTTTTATTAATATCAGCAGTTAATCCTTTATTAGATTTTATTGCCATCATTGCAAGGGATGTTACTATTCCACCTTTAGATACATCATGTACTGCTGTTATACTACTTTCTTCTTTGATTAATTCTTCAATTGCAGTGGATACTTTGAAGTTTTCATCAATTCTAAGTTTTGGTGGATATCCTTGTACTACGTCATGTACTTCTTTGTAGTATTGTGATCCATCAAGTTCAGGATATGTGTTTCCAACAAGTAAGATTATATCTCCTTCATCTTTAAGAGTCATTGTTTTAATATTATCATTAGATAGTACTCCTACTGTTCCTACTATTGGTGATGGATTTACCGTTACTCCTTCTGTTTCATTGTAGAAACTTACATTTCCACTGATAAATGGTACATTGAATTTATTTGCTACATCACTCATTCCTTGTACTGCTTCTTTGAATTGCCAGAATACTTCTGGTTTTTCAGGATTTCCAAAGTTAAGACAGTCAACGAGTGATATTGGTCTTGCTCCCATACTTATAGCATTATTTATTGATTCAAGTACTGCTGATGCTGCTCCATCATATGGATTTAATAGCACATGAGTACTGTTACAGTCAGTTCCTATTGTAAATGAGGTGTTTTCATCTACTTTAATTACTGCGGCATCATCCCCTGGTTTTACTATTGTTCTTAATTGTACTTCATGGTCATATTGACTATATACCCATTCCTTACTTGTTATGTTTTCTGATGCAAGTAATTTAAATAATGCTTCTTGTGGATTTGTTTGTGGTATTTCCACATCATCAATTACTTTTTCTGGTGCTTTTGCTTCTCTTTCAATGATTGGTGCTTCAGTAAATAATATGTTTGGTGCATGACAGATTTCTTCTTCATCATCTTTTATTATGAATTCCCGTTTATCAATAATTGTTCCAATTACTGCATGAGATAAGTCATGTTTTTCACATATTGCTGATGCTTCTTCTACATCATCTGGTGATATTGCAAATACCATTCTTTCCTGTGATTCTGAAAGCATGATTTCATATGGTGTCATGTTTTCTTCACGTAGTGGTATTTTATTTAAGTCAATGAGTGAACCATTTCCTCCTTTATCCGCCATTTCTGATAGACAACAGGTTAGTCCTCCTCCTCCCAGGTCTTTTACTCCATGAATATCTAATGTTTCAAGTAATTCATATGTTGCTTCCATTACTCGTTTTTTAGTAAATGGGTCTGCTACTTGTACTGCTGGTCTATCTTCTATTTCAGAGTTACTTGTTAATTCTTCTGATGCAAATGTTACTCCATGTATTCCATCCCTTCCTGTGGTTCCACCCATGAGTAAGTATACATCACCTACAATTGGTGCTGAACCATAAACTATTTCATCTTTTTTTACTAGTCCTGCACATACCACATTTACCATTGGATTGTATTGGAAGTTATCATCAAATTCTATTTCTCCACCAACTGTTGGTACTCCTATTCTGTTTCCATAGTCAGAAATTCCTTTTACTACATAGTCAAATATGTATTTGGATCTTTGATCACTCATATGTCCAAATCTAAGTGCATCTAGAAGTACTACTGGTCTTGCCCCCATACTTATTATATCTCTTACTATTCCACCAATACCTGTTCCTGCTCCACCATATGGTTCTACAGCAGATGGATGGTTATGACTTTCCATTCCTATTGCTAGTGCATATTCATCAGTAAGACTTACAATTCCTGCATCATCCCCTGGACCTAATATTACATCAGGTCCATCAGTTGGGAAATTTCTTAGAATTGGTTTACTACTCTTATAAGAACAGTGTTCTGAGAACATTACATCCATCATTCCAAGTTCTAATTCATTAGGTTTTCTTCCTAATACTTCTTCTATATATTTTAATTCATCATCAGTTAAAACCATAAACTCATACAACCTATTGAATTTTTTTTTAATTATAATTTATTCTTTTATTACTATTTTAAGTTGTTCATCTTCTATTTTCCAATCTTTCATATAACCTTTACTTTCATCTACTACATTAAATACTAGTTTATCTGTACGAACTTCATTTGATATGTATTCCTGGTGTGGAGCTACTGCATCTTTGAAGTCATCACTACATTCTACAGTTACATGAATATTTGCTTCTACATTTAAATCTAAATCTTTACGCATGTCTTGTATACGACGGATTAATTCTCTTGCCATTGCCTCTGAGTATATTTCAGGTGTTAATTCTGTGTCAACATAAACATTTCCACCTTCAAATTCACAACTTACAAGGTTTTCAGGTACTTCTTTTTCAAAGAGTATTTCTTCTGTTGTAAGAGTTATATCTTTATCTTCAAAGGATATTGTGTATTCACCATTACTTAATACTTCTTCTTGTATTTGTGAAGCATCAACATCATCTTGTTCGAAGTATTGTTTTACTCTTCCAAGATCTCCTCTTAGTTTTGGACCTAAAATTGCCATATTTGGTTTTGCAATTATTATTGCATTTTCTAGTTCTGTTTCTATTGTTATGTTCTTGGTATTTGCTTGTTCCAGCAATACATTTTCCAGTGATTCTATTGCTGTTTTTACGGAACTTTCTTCTGTTACTACTGTGATATTTTGTACTGGCCATCTTAGTTTGAATCTTGCAACATCTCTTGCATGTGCACTTGCTTCAAGAATATCTCTTATGTAATTCATGTTTTCTTCTAGTAAAACATCTATTTCTGATTCATCATATACCCAGTCAAGCATATGTACACTTTCAGGTGCATCTGTTTCTACACCACGTACAAGGTTTTGATAGATTTCTTCACTAATGTGTGGTGCTATTGGTGCAAGTACTCTGATTAAGTCTTTGAGTGTGTAGTACAATGTGTAGTATGCTCCTAATTTATCTGGATCATCACTTTCTACCCATGTTCTTCCCCTAATAAGTCTTACATACCAACGACTTAAATCTTCTAGTACAAAGTCTGTGATTTTTTCTGTTGCCCTGTTAAATACTAGTGCTTCTATATCATCTGATACTGATTTGATAAGTGAGTTTACACGTGATCTTATCCATAAATCTTCTTCTCTGAATACCAGGTCTTCTTTGTTATGTTTTGTTGGATCAAAGTTATCAATACTCATGTATGTTGTGGAGAAGTAGTATACATTCCATAATATGTTGAATATTTTTGAGGAGTTTTGTACTTCATCCCAATGGAATTTAAGATCATCCCATGGTTTATTTGCATCAAGTAAGTAGAATCTTAGTACATCTGCACTGTATTTTTCTATTACTTCTTCAGGACTTACTACATTTCCAAGGGATTTACTCATCTTTTTACCTTCATCATCGAGAGTAAATCCATGCATTAATACTTTTTTGTATGGTGCTTTTCCAAATGCTGCTACTCCTAATCCTAATTGTGAGTAGAACCATCCTCTTGTTTGGTCATGTCCTTCTGCAATAAAGTCATATGGGAACCATTCATCAAAGTTTTCTGATGGATTTTGAGGATAGTGTAGTGCTGCCCATCCTGCTACTCCTGAATCTATCCATACATCAAGTACATCAGGTACTCTTTGCATTTTATGGCCACATTCACATGGTATATCTATATTATCCACATGTGGTCTGTGTACAAAGTCACCAGTTAGTGTATCATCACCAGATAAGTCTTTGAGTTCTTGTTTAGAACCTACTACTACTTTGTTTCCACATTCTTGACAAGTCCATATTGGTAATGGTATTCCCCAGTATCTTTGTCTAGATATTGTCCAATCTCTTGCATTTTCTACCCAGTTTCTAAACCTGCTTTCTCCAGCCCATGAGGGTACCCATTCTACTGCATCTAATTGTTCTAGCATTTGGTCTTTAATTTCTGTTACTTTTATAAACCATTGTTTTGTTGCTATGTAAATAATAGGTGTTTTACATCTCCAACAGAATCCTACACGGTGGTCTATTGTTCCTTCATTTAGAAGAGCATTTTTATGATATAAATCATGTGTTATTTCATCTTGCATATCTCTTATTGGTTGATTTGCATATTTTCCCGCTTCTTCTGTGTATTTACCATTTTCTCCTACTGGACAGAATGGTGGTATTCCATTTTTACTTCCTACTTCATAATCCTCTGGACCATGACCTGGTGCTGTATGTACACATCCTGTACCATCTTCTAGTGTTACATGTGTTCCAAGAATTATTCTATGATTAAATTCCTCTTGTAATGGTACTTCTTCACGTAATGGATGATAATATTCAATACCTTCAAGTTCTTCTCCTTTTACTGTTTTGATAATTGTTTTTTCAATATCTCCAAGTACAGAGTCAATTAGTGCATCAGCCATTACTAATATTTCCTCTTTTTGTGTTTGAGGATTTTGTATTTTCACATAACTATATTCAAAGTCAGGATGTACACTTACAGCCAGGTTTGCTGGAATTGTCCATGGAGTTGTTGTCCAAATAAGAATATATGTTGTTATATCATCATATTCTTGTTGTTTTAGTTCAAATTTAACATAGATTGATGGATCTATTTGATCTCCATATTCAATTTCTGCATTTGCTAGTGCTGTTTCACAGTGCGGACACCATGTGATTACTCTTTTATCTTGTACAAGTAAATCTTTTGCATCTGCTTGTTTAAGTGTCCACCAACAGGATTCCATGTATCCATTATCATATGTTACATATGGGTCTTCCCAGTCCATCCATATACCCATTCCTTTGAATTGTTGGGTCATGTCATCCTTATTTTTTATAGCAAATTCTTTACATTTATCTACAAAGTTATCGATTCCATATTTTTCTTCGATTTCTTGTTTACTTTTAATGTCTAGTAATTGTTCTACTTTATGTTCTATTGGAAGTCCATGTGTATCCCATCCAGCTTGTCTTCTTAGACTAAAGCCTGCCATACTTTTATATCTTAGAAATGCATCTTTAAGTGTTTTGTTCCATGCAGTTCCAAGATGTATTCTTCCACTACAGTAGGGTGGTCCATCTAGAAATGCGTATTTTGGTCTATTTTCTCTTTGTTTATTTGTTTTATTATAGATGTCATTTTCTTGCCAAAATGATTGTATCTTTTTTTCTAAATCTTTATTATATCCCTGTTCTACCCCATTTATTGGCATATGATGTCTCCTCTTAATTTAATTATAGTGGGTTTATTCATGAGTTTATGGTTTTAATTTATGAATAGTCCCCTTTCATAGTATAATTCATCGTTGATTAGATGATATTATAATCATTAATATTTTTGTTATTACTTACAATAATAGTTAATCCTTATTTTTTTAGAAGAATGAAATAATATATTAGTTAAGAAGTAGTATTTTATATTATAATATTAAAAAATATTAAATAAAGACGAAATAAGGAGTAAATTTTTAATGAATTATTTAATTATTAATGGTAGTCCTCGACGACAAAATACTTGGCAAATTGTTGAAAGAATTAAAGATACTCTTTCTGAAAATGATAAAAATCCTGTTTTTAATGAAATTGATTTAGGAAATATTAATTTACCAGCATGTACTGGTTGTTATAGTTGTTTTAATAATGGAGAAGATACTTGTCCTCATAATGAGATTATTTCACCTATTGTTGATGCTATGAAATCATGTGATGGATTTATTATTACAAGTCCGGTTTATGCTTTGAATGTTACAGGTCTTATCAAGAATTTTATTGATCATCTTGCATATTTTTATCATAGACCTTACTTTTTTAAGAAAAAAGCATTAGTTGTGGTTACTACTGCAGGTAATGGTCATAAAAAAGTTGGAGATTATCTTGATGAAACTTTAAGAAACTGGGGTTATAATGAACGATTTAAATTATGTTTTGTTCATGCACATGATGGTACAGGACGTCTTCCTCTTAAAACTAAGAAAGTTATTGATAAAACTACAAAACAGTTCTATAATAGTATTGTTAGTAATCATTTGAAAAGTCCTGATAGAAAAGCTTTATTTTATTACAATCTTTGGAGAGCTATGGCATATAATAATCATGTTGAATTAGATCATGAGTATTGGGTTAAAAATAATATGATTAATAATGAGTTTTATCCAGGTATTCCATGTAATAGTATTAAAAAGATACCTTATAAGCTATTTTATAGAATTTTATTAGGATTTTTAAGTAAAAATACTGTTGAAAAATAGAAATATTATTTATATTTTTATATTTTTTTAAAAAAAAGATAAATAAGAAGTACATTCATTAGAATGTTCTTAATTTTCCTTCAAGCATGAAATCTTTAATGTCTGTGATGTTTTCTAACCATTTATCAATTATTCTTGTTACATCTTCTTCTACATCTTCAACTGTGTACCCATCTTCTGTTTGGATGTGTGCTGTTGCAGTTCTTGGTTGATCTATTGGTTTTCCTATTTGACTTAAGATAACCATGTCAATGTTTTTTACGCCTTCTACATCATGCACTACTTCTCTTGTAATTTCATTAGATAGTAAGTTGTATATTTTTCCTACGTGGTTTATTGGATTTTTACCGGATGTTGCTTCCATAGACATTGGTCTGTTTGGTGTGATAAGTCCGTTTGCTCTGTTTCCTCTTCCTACAGAACCATCATCACCCATTTCTGCACTTGTACCAGTTACTGTTAAATAGTAACCTGATTCATCATCTTTACTTTCATCATCAGCTGTATTTATAAATGTATCTACTGATAAATCGGTTTCTTTTGCAGCTAAATCTTTTACTATGTCTGTTAATTCTGCTTTCATGTTAAGATATGTGTCTCTGTCATCAACATACTTTGATACAAATGCTGCTGCTATTGTAAGAGTTATGTTATCATTTTCACGTAATCCCATTACTTTTATATCTTCTCCTACTTGAGGATATTGTTTTTTGAAGTCTTTACTGTTTAGTAATTCTTCTGTTTTAAGTACTAGATTTTCTGTTGGTGTAAATGGTGCAAATCCTACTCCAAATGATGTATCATTTGATGATGGAATATCATTTGGTCTTTGGAATACATCTCGTAAGTCTGCTGATCCTTGACCTATTTTACATTCAACTACTGTTCCATATTCTACATCTAAGTTTATAATTGTATCTTTAAGGAAATCTTTTGCAGCTTCTATTGCTATTGTGTCTACTCCTACTTTATGTGTTTCACCATTTGGTAGTGTGAATTCATTTGCTGCTCTTCCTGTGAGTAATATTTGGATTGGTTTTATTATTTGTCCACCACCAAATTTAGGATCTGATTCACCAGCAGTTATTTGTACTTCGTCAGTATTATGGTGTAATACATGACCAGCTTTTTCTTTGTATGTTTGAGATAATACTCTACTTACAGCTTCTGCTATACCATCACTGATACTATCTGGATGTCCGATTCCTTTTCTTTCTACTACTTCTATTTCATTTTGTCCTGCTGTTTTTCCTACAGCTTTTTCGATTTTTATATTACGCATTGCTGCACCTCTATTAAGTTTTTGATTTACATTAAATAATTTTAATAATCGGATTAAATTATTTTTTTAATTGAAAACTAATAAATATAATTTCTTGATATTTTCTCTTAATACATGAGAATCATTTTAAAGTCTTATCTAAAAAATAATTTTTGATAAAACATTTACATATAAATATATTTTTATTTATTAGATTATTTAATATTTGTTTAATATAAAATAGTAGAATAATAAAACTCAAGTTTAGTATTGAGTAAAAAATAGTTATCATGTAGAAGTGTTTAATTAATTATAGTTTAGTATATACCCATAATATATGATAAAAATATAATTAATATACATATTTTTTAAATAAATTGATAATACTAAGAAATTTGAGAATTTATCAAAATACAAGATATTCTGTTTAATTATTAGTTTGAAATAATGAAAAAATAAAAAAAGATTTAAAGTTTAGATAAAACTTTTAATTTGAAAAACCCATTAGTAAAGTTTTTTCTATACTTTGTACTGATTGCACACTTCTTTTTTCCTGAGTTTCCTGTAGACGTTGTTGTTTTATAGCTCGTGTTTCAATAATATCGAGTAATTTTTCAACTACTTCAACATCATTCTCTTTACACATCCACCCAGTTGTATTACCAGCTACATTATCTAAATCTTGAAAATCAGATGTTGTATAATATTTAAAATATTGTTTTATTTTTTGTTTTTCATTTTCTGAGATTTTTTGATTTAATCTATAATATTTAGTTGATGTTGTACAATCAATAGTACTTAATCGTAGAGATAAATTAAATTTGTTATCTTTCAACATAACATATTATTTTATGTTGTACATTCAATGTATATCTTTAGGTTATTAGTATTATAATACATGACATAATAGCATACAAGTACTTATAGATTAGAAATAATAATATTATATAATAAAAATTATGTATAAAATAGTAATAAAAACTAAAAATAATAAACAAAGTATCATAAGTATTGATTATGCTAATACATTCATAAAACGTTTAAAGGGATTGATGTTTAAAGATAAAATCACACCATTACTCTATAAACAATATTATGAAAATAGACTTCTTGCAACAATACATACACTATTCATGAAAAAGACCATAGCTATAATTTATGTAAATACTGATGATGAAATACAAGAAATTATAACACTTAAACCATGGCAAATATACATACCTCAAAAATCAGGTATAAAATATATAATAGAAGTATCCGAAAATACAATAAAAGAAAATAACATAGAAATAACTAACAAAATAAAAGTCTTAAAAAAAGAGACTAAAAAGGAAATTGAATAATGAAAATAATATGGGCAATAACTGGAGCAGGACATCTGTTAAAAGAAAGTATAGACGTGCTAGAAAAAATAAGTAAAAAACATGAAATAACCCTAATCACAAGTAAAGCAGGAAAAGAAGTACTACAATTATATGGTTATAACAATAAAATAAAAAAAATTCTAGAAAACCCCCACCACCACTATATAACAGATGAACAACAACAATACAGCTACCCATTATCTGGAAAATTAACACATGAAAAATATGATTTAATAATAATATCACCAACCACTGCAAATACAACTGCAAAAATAGTGCACGGAATAGCAGACACTCTCATAACAAATGTTGCAGCACAATCAGGAAAAGGACAAATTCCCCAAATAATAGTTCCAGTTGATCAAAAAGAAGGACTTATAACCACACAACTACCACCATATATTGATAAGACAAAATGCAAACAATGTGATACCTGCACTGCAAACAACAAATGTCCACAAAAAATAATCCAACCACCACTAATTGATACAACAAAATGTAATAGTTGCTTAAACTGTGAAAATACATGTTCCTACAATGCAATAATAACTAGAAAAAAAATACAATTATATATAAGAAAAATAGATGCAGAAAATACAAAAAAATTAGAAAAAATAGAAAATACAACTACACTACTTCATCCTGAAGAAATAATAAAAAAAATAGAAGAAATGAATTAATTTTCTTCATCCCACTTACTAAAAATTTCTTTTTTAAAGAACTTATGAACACTCACAGCACCAATTAACGATTCATCTAAAGACCAACTAGAAGGATATGCTATAAATGGTGCTTGTTGAGTACCACCGACACCACCATGGCTTCCAATTAATTCCTCAAATGCATAAACTTCGTCATTAATATCATCATAAATACTATTGACAAGAATATCAGGAACATAATCAAATGAATCAGTACGTTTTAAATGATTAACAATATTTTCACCATAAACTTCTAAAAATTGATTTCCAACATACTTATCATCATCCATATAATAAATATTATCCCCCGATAAACAAATAGTACCATATATACTACTATGCACCATTACAAATCCAATACCTGGATGACTAGCAATACCCTTTATTAATCCTGGGAAAGCATCCTCAATTTGTTCATATGATAGACGTGTAGCCCAATCAGTGAAATATATAAGTCCAAGATTACCTGAAGCTAGAACAATTGTTTGAGCATTTTCAATACTAATCACATCTTTAGGTAAATGAATATCCAAGTTATATTTATCAGAAAGATCATTTAATCTATCAATAATAGGTTTATTTCCCGTGAACAACTCTTTCTTATTTTTAAGTTCATCAAAATACATCTTAGATGAAGCTTTACTTCTAAAATCCATTGTACGAGAAATAATAGATTCCACCTTCTCACTTTGAAGAGCATAATCCTTTAATGAAACTTTTTCAACAAAGTGGTCATCATTTGAATGAAGAATACCATGAACAGTGACATTTTCTGGAAGAAATTTCTCAACAAGATTATTTAATGTAATACCATACTTCTGTTTAAATGTAGGTCCACCCGATTGACCATGATCAGATAATACTATGACTTCATAATTACGTGAAACATCCTTTATTGCATGATTAATATGTTTAAACTGTTTATCAATTTGACGAAGTGCATAAAAAGCATCATAATCCCTAATACCAGAATGATGAGCAATTTCATCATAACCCATATAGGTTGTATAAATCACGTCATATTTTGCAGAATAAATATCACCAATAAGTGAAAATGTTGAAGCCTCCCTCATAACAACATTAGCTCCAGCACGGGCAACATAATAAAACAAACCCCTGACATTAAGACAAGGTTTTATGTTTTTAAACAAATGAATTAATCTTGAAATAAATTCTAAGATAATATCCCATATGAATAAAAGTAATAACCTTGCTATGAAAAAAGGTGTTGAATAAAGTGAATACCATGCACGACTTCCAAGACTTCTAATAGAACCAAAACTACTAAAAGTTAATAAAGTATCCTTTGCATCCCCTGAAAACAAATTACACCTACTTGCACCATTAAATGAAAGTAAACCTTCACCATTAGAAATACGACTTTCAATTAAAGCAGCATCATTAAATCCATTTGATGATACTATATGATTATTATTTATTTTTTCAATCCAACGGAATGCTGGAATATTATCATTATTTCCATGTAAAATACCTGCTTGAGAAGCACCAGTTTGACTAGATAAATCTGTTTCCCACGTAGTTAATTTATGAGAACCATCAACAAGCCATCCTTTAAGTGTTGGCATATCTCCTCTTTCTATTGCTTCATCTAATATATCTCTTGCAAGACCATCAATTTCTAAGAAAATAAATCCTGTTGAATTGGAGTTATTACTATTTTCTGAATTTCTTTTAAGAACATACCTATAATAAGTACTGTCCTCATCAATATCAAGAACAATAGTTAAAAGAGCATTAATTATTCCAATGAGAAATGGAATTGTAAATAACGAAAAACCAGTTATATTAACACCAGTTGTAAAAAATCCAATACACCATATGAATAACCCATCTATTAAAAATGTACCAAATCCTAATGTAATTACAATGAAAGGTAAAGATAAATAAGATACTATTGGCCAAAGAATTACATTAATAATAGATAAACCTAAAATAATAATAAAAGCAGTCCTAAAATTAGGTAATATAAAACCAAAATGTCTTGATAAAATAAAAAATAACAAAACTTCTAAGAATAAGAAAATAATCATTTTAATTATCCTGATAAAATTAGATTTAAATGTATTTATCATTTTTATTTTCCCCAGAATAATTAATTATAAAAAAAAAAGATTATAAGAGAATCTACTCTCCTATAACTAAATTACTTAAAATTCAATGTAATCGTAACCTTCAGCACCTTCATCAAAGGAGTAGTGAACTTTTGTGAAGTTTTGCATGAAATCAGTTACATCTTCTGTTACATCTTTTCCATCCATTACAACTTGTTTAATGAATTCAGCAACTTGAGTCATGTCATCTTCTTTGAATCCACGGTGTGTTAGTTCTTGAGATCCCATTCTTATACCTGATGGATTACTACTATTGTTAACATCATCCCATGGGAGTAAGTTTTTATTTAAGATGATATTATTATTTTGTAATGTTTTAGCCATTTCAGATACATCACCAAGTTCAGAAACATCCATTGCTACTTGATGTGATTCTGTGAATCCTTGTTCTTCACATAATACATTGAAACCTAATTCATATAAACTTTGAGCTAAAGCTTTAGCATTTTTTATTGTTTGTTTAGCATAAGCTTCACCGAATTCAAGCATTTCAGCTGTAGCAATTCCTAAACCTGCCATGTGATGGAGGTGGTGGTTACTTACTAAACCTGGGAATACACAGTTGTCAATTTTTTTATGTAATTCTTCTTTACATAAAATAATACCTCCTTGAGGTCCTGGGAATGTTTTATGTGTACTTCCTGTTACAATGTCTGCACCTTCTTTTACAGGATCTTGGAACTGTTTTCCTGCAATTAATCCTAAAACGTGTGCTCCATCATAGATAACTCTTGCTCCAACTTCTTGAGCTACTTCGGATATTTCTTTAACAGGATGTGGGAATAAAAATAAACTTCCTCCAAGAACAATTGTTGTTGGTTGTTTATCTCTTATTTTTGCTTGAGCTTTATCAAGATCCACATTCATTAATTCAGTGTCCATTGGTAATGATGATGTTTTAAGACCTCTTACTCCTGCTGCACTAACATTTGCGTGACTTATATGTCCTCCTTCAGGTACATTAATAGACATTAATAAGTCACCTGGTTTTGATACTGCAAAGAAACTTGCTAAGTTTGCTACTACTCCGGAAGTAGATTGTACATTAGCATGGTCTGCACCAAATAATTTTTCAGATAGTTCAATTGTTCTTTGTTCAATTTCATCTATGTATATACATCCTTCATATAATCTTTCACCAGGTAAACCTTCTGCATATCTGTGTGATAAGTCAGATGCCATTGCTTCTCTTACAGCTCTACTTGTAATATTTTCACTTGCAATTAAGTTTAAACTATTTTTCATCCAGTCATGATGTTGTTTTGTTAAGTTTTTAATTTCTTGTGCTTGTTCCAAATTAGACATTAAATATATTCCTCCAATGGTTTTCAATGTATTTATTCTTTTATAAACGTAAAATATATTGGAAATTTGATTATCCAACTATATTATTATATTATGTTATTAATCTTATAATTAGTTTATCTTATAATAGTAATTTTTTTAGTAAAAAAAATTTTATAGTTTTTATAACGGAATTGTAAAAATTTCTAAAAATTAGTGTAAAAAATAGATTTGATATTTTTTAAATAAAAGATAAGAGGGAATGAATTCCCTTCTTTCTTTTAATATGTTCTAAGAACTTATTGGAAAGCTGCTTCAATTTGAGCTAAAATTTGATCGTTTTTGAAGTGTGCTTGATCTAATGCACCTGTTGGACATGCTCCTACACAGGTTCCACATCCTTTACATAATGCAACGTTTACATCACATTTTCCATCAACAATGGAAAGAGCTCCAAATGGACATAATTCAACACAAATTTCACAACCACCACAGTTGTCTTTAGTTACTTCTGCAACAATAGGTTCAATTGCTACTTCTCCTTGGATCATAGGAATTGCTGCTCTTGCTGCTGCACCTGAAGCTTGTGCAACTGTGTCAGGAATATCTTTAGGACCTTGTGCTACACCAGCGAGGTAAATACCATCGGTCATTGTGTCAACAGGTCTGAGTTTAGGGTGTGCTTCCATGAAGAATCCGTCAGCACTTGCGGATAATCCTAATGTTTGTCTTAGTTCTTCTTTACCTGCAGGAGGTACGAGACCTACTGAAAGTACTACTAAATCATAAGTAAATGCGGTTGCTTTACCTAAGAGGGTATCTTCTGCACGTACTGTGATAGTTTTATCTTCGTTTTCGATAAGTTGTGCTGCTTTACCTCTGATAAATTTAATTCCGTATTTTTCTTGTGATAATCTGTAGAATTCTTCGTAACCTTTACCGAATGCACGGATATCTATGTAGTAGATGGTTACTTGAGTATCTGGTTCGTGGTCAACACATAATTGTGCGTTTTTCATTGCGTACATACAACATACTCTGGAACAGTATGGGTTTCCAACTTTTTCATCACGTGATCCTACACATTGGATGAAAGCAATTTTCTTAGGTGTTTCACCAGAAGAAGGTTGGATTACATGTCCTTGTGTTGGTCCAGATGCATTGATGTATCTTTCAATTTGTAAACCAGTGATTACGTTTTCTGCTTGATCAAAGATGTATTCTTCTTTTTCTGTTGGGTCGAATGTGTCGTAACCGGTTGCTACTACAATTGTACCAATATCTAATTCTACTGTTGTAGGTTTTTGTTCGTGGTCAATTGCACCGATTTCACATGCTTTATCACATAAGTGACATCCAATACAGTAATCATCATCGATAGTTGCTACGAGAGGTACTGCTTGTGGGAATGGAATGTATGCTGCTTTTACCATACCAGTTCCTTCATCGAAGTAGTTTGGCATTTCAATTGGACATACTTCTTGACATACTCCACAACCTGTACAGGTTTCTGCATCTACGAATCTTGCTTTTTGTTCTACTGTTACTTTGAAGTTACCTATGTAACCGTCAACATCTTTTACTTCAGAGTATGCTAAAAGTTCGATGTTTGCGTGTTTACCAGCATCTACCATTTTAGGTGCTAAAATACACATTGAACAGTCGAGTGTAGGGAATGTTTTATCTAATTGTCCCATTCTTCCACTTAATGTTGGGTTTCTTTCTACGAGGTAGGTTTTGAATCCCATGTCACCAAGGTCAAGTGCGGTTTGAATACCTGCAATACCTCCACCAATAACCATTGCGGTTTTGGTTACAGATACTGTTTCAGCTGTTAATGCGTTGAGTAATCTTGCTTTTGCTACACCCATACGTACTAAGTCTTTTGCTTTTTCAGTAGCTCCTTCTGGGTCATCTCCGTGTACCCAGGAGTCTTGTTCTCTTAAGTTTACGAAGTCAAATAAGAATTCGTTTAATCCTGCTTCTTTTACACATCTTCTGAATGTAGGTTCGTGTAAACGAGGACTACATGCTGCTACTACTACTCTGTTTAAGTTTAAATCTTTAATATCATCTTGGATGAGTTTTTGTCCTGGGTCGGAACACATGTATTTATATTCACGTGATACTACAACATCAGGAAGTGTTTCTACGTATTCAGCTACTGCTGCACAGTCAACTACACCACCAATGTTTACTCCACAGTGACAAGTGTATACTCCTATACGTAATTCTTCGTTATTATCTGCCAAGTTAAATCACCTATTTAATTAAGACTATGATGTTCAAAATTTAGTTTTTTATTGAAAAAACTTTAAAAACATTTTGTTAACTATTAAAAATTTAACAAATTATATCCTATAATGTAAGATTACGAAAACTTAATATTTATACTTTTCTTAAGTTCGTATAAAAACAAATGAAAATAGTTAAGTAAAAAAAGAAAAATAAAAGGACAATTATTATCCTAACAATGAAATTATCACAGTTAATGTTCCTAAACTTAAAAGTATATCTGTGAATATACAAGAACTCATGAGTTTATAATCCAAATCATAAGTTAATGATAATACTAATGAATACATTGCTGTAGACATTCCTGATTCAAGTATAGCTACCTTAAAACCTAATCCTTTAACTCCAATTATGGTTAAAATAATAAACATCAACACAGGTGATATAACTAATCTTATAAATGAAACGACTAATGTTGTTGAAAGATATTTTTTCATATCCTTAAAATCTAATGTTAAACCTAATGAAATCATGATAAGCGGTATTGTTGCTTGACCTAAATATTCTAGAACATTATTAATTACATAACCTAATTGTATATGAGTCATACCGAATAGTATGCCTAATACAACTGCCCAGAAAGGCATGAATTTTGCACCTTCAATTATAACCTTTCTAGTATCTCCACCAAACTCTTTAACTAATACCATACCATAGATTACAAATAACATAGTTGTAGCTAAATCACAGAATATTGCTCGTAGAAAACCTTCATTTCCATATACGCCTAAAGTTATAGGATAACCAATAAAACCTGTATTAATCATTGCTGCTGCTAACATGATTGTCCATGTTTTAACTTTAGAATAATGTTTAGTTCTACAAAATAAATATGCAATAGTAAGACATGATATACTTACTATAAATGTAGCTATAGGTAATTCAATCATGCTTAGATTAAGTTTAGCTGTTGATAAATTAACAAATATTAAAGCAGGCATACTTACATTTGTAACAATCTTTGATAATGTCGAACTATCTTGTGCCTTAAGCATCCCTATTCTTTTTAGAACATATCCTATAATAATTAGAACTGTTGGAATTAAAATAACTTCTATAGGACTTGCCATGTATACTTCACCACACAAACTTAATATTATATATTACTCTATGAGAAATTATATTTATATTT